>NZ_JBSSBV010000008.1:0-88891 GCF_054059115.1 Thermostichus sp. MS-CIW-26 | reverse complement strand
TTTGCGGGATACCGCCATTCTGTTTGGACTCCGTCCCGCTAACGCGAATGGAAACAAACAGAATGCTATCGCTGCATAGTTGAACAGTGATGTTCGGCAGTGTTCAGCGTAAATGTATCAGACACTCCAAGTCCGTTCAAAAAATGCGGGCTAACTGCTCGCAGGCAACTCTAATTTTCTCCAAGCTACCGGGATTGACCAAGCCGTAGTAGTCAAATCCATAAACTTTCCCAGTTTGGACGGCTTGCAACCGATTCCAAAAGGGGCGGGAACGGAAAAACGCCAAGGGATCCGCCGCCTCCGGGTTGACCACCAGCAGAACTTCTGGGTTGGCTTCCAGGATGCGCTCTGCCGAAAGGGTGACGTAGCCCCGAAAAGGCCCTTGGCTTTGCAAGGTAGCGGTGAGATTGTCCGCGCCAAAGCGTTCCAGCAGATCCCCGGCCCAGCTTTGCCGGTTGGGAGAAAGAATCGGCTGGGTGCCCACCAAGAGCAAGGTTTTGGGTCGAACGCGGGGCAGTTCCTGGGGCAAAAGGGATCCATACTGCCGCAGCAAGGGATCGGGATCCGCCCCCAAAGCAGCAGCCAGGGTGGCAATCGTCTCTTCCAAAGCAGCCCAACTGTCCACGCGGGTGAGGTAGGTGGGGATCCCCAGCTCCTGCAGCCGTTCTGCCAGAGCCTCGTGAAAGCCACTGGCCCCCACCACCCAGTCCGGTTGTAGGGCCACAAGCTGCTCCAGGTTGGGTTGGTTGCCCAGCCCCAGGCGGGTCAAGCCTTGGAAGCGGGGATCCTCCTCCAACAAAGGACCGGCAGGGATCCCCACCAACCTATCGGGGGCCAAGCGATAGAGGATATCGGCAGTCAAGGTGGTGAGGCTGGCTACCCGACGAAAAGGACTCTGTCTCGCTGACAGGAGTGGCTTCTGAGGGATCCGACCTTGGGCTTGGGCCAAACGCCCCATTCCCCAGGCCCCCACGCTGGCCAGACCAAAGGCGAACAGTTGACGGCGAGAAAGACGAGACAGCATAGACAATCTCCAAAACAATTCCCAAACAGCAATCAATTGAGGGTGAACTGGATGGGCACCACCACCCAAGACTCGATAGGGGCGTTGTTTCTCAAGGCCGGGCTGAATTCCCACCGCTGCACCGCCTCCTGCGCTGCCCTATCCAGGGCGGGAAACCCACTGGAAGAGGCGATCTCCACCTGCTGCACCTGCCCCTGGGCATTGACCTTGGCCCGCAGCAGCACCTGCCCCTGTTGGCCGAGACGGCGAGCTTGAGGAGGGTAGGGGGGCGGAGGATTGCGACCGGGGATCGGGCGGGCCAGGATGTCCGGCTGGGGGTTGGCAGCCACTGTCGGTGGGGAGGAACTGGGGGTGGCAGGTGTTGGGGCAGAGGAATGGGGTTGGGCTGCACCTATACCGCCAGGTGTCCCAGTTTCAGGATCCCTTGGCCCCAATCTGCTCTCGCTGCCGGGGGAAGGCGGAGCGGCGGCAGTCTTTACGCTGGAACGGATCCCTTGGATCAAGGGGGTAAAGCGGGGCAGAGGGGTGCTTGAGGTAACCGGGGCGGAGGTGAGTGGAGTCGCTGTAGAGGTGGGGGTAACCGCCGGAGTTGGGGTGGGCTGTTGTGGCGGAGGAGTGGGTTGCGGGGTAGCTGTCGGTAATGGGGTCAGTGGAGGAGTAGGGGTGGGTTCTGGCTTTGCCGTGGGAATGGGTGTAGGGGTCGGTGGAGGCGTAGGGGTCGGAGTTTGCAGGGCCAGCAAAGATTCAGCCTCCGGGATGGCTGGCATCTCGATCTCTTGGGGCACAGGCTCCGGTGGGGATAGATCGTCTGCAGGGGGCGATTCCGGGGCCGGGCCGGGCGGCTCTGCTGTTGGCTCTGGTGGGAGAGATTCTATGGATTCTGAATCCGGTTCGAGCAACTGTGGCTCGGGATCCTCCAGCAAAAGCGTGACTGGGATCCGGAGTTCTGCGTCTGATAAAGGCCGGGATCCCCACCAAGCCAGCCCCAGCAGCGCCATCAGGTGCAAGAGGAGGGAAATCAACCCCTCCCGGCGCAGCGGTCGGGGATCCCTGGCTCGCAGGTGGAGGACGGTCCCCGGCGGATCTTCCCCCTCCTGGCAAGCTGTCCAGAGGGCAGCCCAGCTATAGCCGGCCACCCAAGCCTCTTGCAGCAGCTCCTCGGCACACTCCAGCCAGCCGCTCTCTCTTGCGCCAGCCCAAAGCCACAACGCCAACCAAGCCAGCCCCGCCTCCCAGGCCATGCCCGCCTGCTGCCAATACCACCCCTGCAGTCGCCACAAAAGCTGGGGACAGGACTTCCGAAGAAGAGAGAGGGATCCCTTGGGGGTGCGGGCAGGTGGCTCGGCAAGCATCGGTTAGAGCAGGATCCAGAGTAAACACGGCCTCAGGTCTTGGCCCCTAAAACCGGGTGGAAAAACTGAGCGCAGCATGCCGTCCCGGCTGGGCCCGCCGTTCCACTTCAGGGCCGACAAAGAGAGAGCGGGTTTCGGAGTAGAGAAAATACTTTTCATCAAAGAGATTGAACACCCCGAAATTCAATTGCCAGTTGTCGTCCAGGTTGTAGTAGCCCAGCAGATCCACCACGGTGTAGCCCTTGGGCACAAACGGAATTTGAGGTGGAGCGTTGGGGTTCGGTTGCACTACCTCCCGTTGCGGGTCGCGGGGATCCGCCACCAGCGTGGCCACCAACCTGGCTCCCCAGATCTGGCTGGGATCGTCGTAGTGCAGTCCCAGTACTGCCGTCAGTGGCTCAATGGAAAGGAGGGGTTTGTTTTCGGTGAGGTTGTCCCCCACCGCCCAGGCAAAGCTGCCATTGAGGCTCCAGCCGGTCAAATCGGGGCTGAAGAAGTACTGCCCGGTGGCTTCTACACCATAGATGCGGGCCCGACTGACGTTCTGGCTCTGAAAGAGAGTCACCGGTGGAGGTGGCGGGCTCCCTGGCGGGCCGGGGGGTGAAGGCTCGGATCCCACCTCCCGGAAAGCCTCGATAAAGTCGTTGTAGGTGTTGTAGTAGGCGGCCAAGCTAAAGCTGGCCTGGGGGTAGATCCCCCGCAACCCCACTTCAAAGCCTTGGCTGGTTTCCGGTCGCAAGTTGGGATTGGAAAGGGTGCGGTAGCGGAAGAAGGGGCTGACCAGGTTGGTGAAGCCGCTGTTGATTTCGTTGTACTGAGGGGCCCGAAAACCGGTGTTGTACTGGGCCGTAAAGGTGAGGTTGGGATTAATCCTCCACACCAGGCCCACCTTGGGAGAAATGGCATCGGCAAACAGGCTGGCGGCTTCTGCCCCACTTTTCAAGAAGGCTTCGTCAGGGCTGGGGGTGAGGCGGTAGGTGTCGTAGCGGATGCCGGGGATGAGGGTAAAGTTGCCGCCCCCAAAGTCGATCTCATCTTGCAAATACAGCCCAAAGCGCACGGTATCGGAGTCGGGAAAATCTTTGGTGGGAAAAGTGTCCGGGGGGATGTTTTGGGTGACTGCCCCGGTCAGCAGGTTGGTTTGGAAGCGGTTGCGGGGACGTTCGTTGCGGGTGGTGGAGATCTCCATTCCATACACCAAGCGGTGGGAGAGATCCCCGGTTTGGAAGCGGCTCTGGGCCTGTACGCTGGCTCCCAGAATGTTGCTGACCAGCTCGTTGAAGGTATCCCGACGCACAGGCACGGGCCGACCTTGTACCGTGAGGGTGCGTTCTTCCACGCTGGGCTCCTGGGTGCGGGCCGGCTGGTAGTAGATCTGGACGGTGGCCAGCTCAAAAGCGGGGGTATCGGGGTTGGCGTAGCGATATTCCAAACTGAGGCGGCTGCGCTCGGTCTCAATGGTCTCCCTGAAAAAGCGGATGCCGGGATCCAGGTTGCGGGGCGAAAAGGTGGTGGTGGTGCGGTTGTTGAAGTATTCCGCCGTCAGGGTGAGGCTGTCAAAGGGACTGAAGCGATAGACCAGCTTGGCCAGAACATTGTCTCCCTCCACCGTCTGCCGATCCTTGAAACTGGGATCCGCCTGGATATCCGGCTCTCTGGCGTCGCGGCGAGTGTAGATGAGCAGGGCCTCTAAGTTATCCTGCCGACCCGCCAAGCTGAGGGTGTTGACGTACCCTTGGTTTTTGCTGTCGTACTGGCTGGACAGGCCCACATGGCTGTCCCGTTCCCCCAGCAGATCGGCTGGATCCAGGGTGGTATAGGTCACCACACCCCCCAGCGCGTCGCTGCCGTAGAGGGTGGAGGCGGGGCCGCGGATAATTTCTACAGTTTTCAGGGTCTCCAGCTCAAAGGTATCCCGGCCAATGGTGAAGGGGCCGAAGGAAAATCGCTCCGGCTGGCGGATCCCATCCACCTGGATCAGCACCCGGTTGGCGTCGAGGCCGCGGATGTTGAAGTCCTGCAGGCCGTAGCGAACGCTGCGCCGCACGCTCACCCCCGGCTCGTAGCGCACCAGATCCTGGATGTTCTGGATAAGCTCCTGCCGCAGGCGCTCCCGGTCGATGACGGTGATGGTGGCCGGGGAGTCGGCCAGGGTGCGCTCGGTGCGGGTGCCGGTGACCGTAACCTGCTGCAGGTTGAAGACGGGGGTGCCCTGCCGCAGCACTTGCAGATCCGCTTGCAGCCGCTCCACCTCCGCCTGATCCCCCCGCCGGCGGGCAGCTTCGATCTGGGCTTCTAGCTCGCGAATCTGCTCCTGGATGGTGGTGGCTCCCCGAGGGGTGGCCTGGGCCAGCAAAGGAGTCTCAGGGATCCGGGCATTGGGCTGAGCCTGGGACAGGGATCCCCAGCCCACTCCCAAACTCAACCCCAAACTCACCACCCCCCACCAACGACCGTTCACGCGCATAACCTCTCATGCTCCTCGAAATCCACAACAGGGAAAATTCACTGCAAAACCGGACAAACCCTCCCTCAGCACCCTGACACCGGCAGGGAGAGGAGCCTTGCTGCCGCTGGAGCTGTGCTGCGCAGGGGGCAAAGCTGTGGCCCTACCGGAGTCGAGATCCACTCCACCTCCAGGCCAAACACCTGTCGCACCTGGCTGGGGGTCAACACCGCCAAGGGAGACCCCAGGGCCTGCATCTGGCCGGATCCCAGCAAGGCAATCTGCTCGCTGTAGCGAATGGCCAAATTCAGGTCGTGCAGCACCGTAACTACCGTCAGGCCCTGCTCCTGCTTCAGCCGTTGCAACAGCTCCAGCAGCTCCAGTTGGTGGCGCAGATCCAAAAAGGTGGTGGGCTCATCCAACAGCAACACCTGCGGCTCCTGCACCAAAGCCAACGCCAGAAAAGCCCGTTGCCGCTCGCCCCCCGAAAGGGTTTCCACCCGCCGCAGCGCCAGGGATCCCAGTCCTGCTTGCTCCAGAGCCCACTCCACCCGCTGCCGATCCGCCGGCGTCAACTGCCACGCCCACCAGGGCTGGTGGGGAGAACGCCCCAGACTCACCAATTGCCGCACCGTCAGCCCTGCCGGGATCCTCGGCTGCTGGGGCAAAAGAGCCAACTGCCGGGCCACCTGCTGGGGAGTGAGTTGAGTGTGCAGATCCCGACCGTCCAGGTACACGCGCCCAGCTTGGGGAATCAGAACCCGACTCAACAGCCGCAGCACCGTCGATTTGCCCGAACCATTGGGGCCGACAATGCTTAGCCATTCCCCCTTTTGCACGCTGAAGCTCACTTGTCGCACCACCGTCCGGGATCCGTAGCCCCCGCTCAAATCCTCGACCTGCAGGATGGGCTCTCTCATCGCCCTGCCCCCTGCTGCCGCAGCAGCCAGCCGAAAAAGGGAGCCCCCATCACAGCGGTGACAATCCCCACCGGCAGCTCTATCGGGCCCAAACGGCTCAGGATATCGGCACCGCTCAGCAGGGTCGCCCCTGCCAAGGCAGAAAGGGGCAACAGCCAGCGGTAATCGGATCCCACCCCCTGCCGCACCATGTGGGGCACCACCAAACCGACAAAGCCGATCAACCCCCCCACACTGACGGCGGTTGCCGCCAGCCAAGCCGCCACCAGACCAATCACCACCCGCGTCCGCGCCAGAGGGATCCCCAAGCTCACCGCCATCTCTTCCCCCAAGCTCAGCAGGTTTAAAGCCCGCGCCTGCCCCCATCCCAATCCCAAGCCGACCAGGATATACGCCCCGGCCACCTGCACCTCTGGCCAGCCCCGCCCGCTCAAGCTGCCGATCAACCAGGTGAGAGCCACCTGCACCCGGTCATCTGCCATCAACAACAAGGTGGAGCTAATGGCCCCAAACAGGGCGCTGACGGCCACCCCCGCCAAGATCAGCCGCTCCACCGCCAGTCCCGAGGGAGTACGCGCCAACCCGTACACCAACACGGTAGTCAGCACCCCGCCCACCCAAGCGGCCAGGGGCACCCAAGCCGTCCACTCTCCCAAGGTGAGCAACCCCACCGCCGCCAGGCCCGCCCCCGCCGAAATGCCCAGCAGGTAGGGATCCGCCAGCCCATTGCCCAGCATCCCCTGCAACAGGGCCCCTGCCATCCCCAGAGCCGCCCCCAGCAACTGGGCCAAGAGCGCCCGCGGCAGCCGCAACTGCCAAACAATCGTCTGCCGAATGGGATCCCCCTGCCCCCACAGGGCTTGCCAGAGTTCTGGGAAAGTCATGGGAACGGATCCCAAAGCAATCGAGACCAAAAGTACTAGGAAAATGAAACTCAATAGCAAACAGGTCAAACCGATTGGCGAGAGCAGCCGCTTTCTTTGCCCCCAGCCTCTGCCCCCCTCAACCTCTGTATACGGACACTCGCGATCGACCAGCACCGGGAAAACCTCTCGAGCTTTGCCCAGGAAGAGAGCCTTCTGAGGCCAAGAAACCCCCTCCGCCCGCAAGGGCGGGATGGAAAACTCAGCCAAGTTGGCCAGGCCTCCCTCCCGAGCTTTATTGAAAGTCAAACTCAACAAAACGTAGTCGCTAGAATAGCAAGGCTTCTTGGATGTTGCAAGTTAGTTTCAATAGCTTGTGCCTAAATTTCTCCCTCTTGCGCTTCAGGGCTTTTGGACAAGACCGGGCAGCGCCTCTGCCCAGCCATTCAGACTTACCTCAGGGGGGATCCAACTACCCTGAGCGAGGTCTACCCTGAGTGAGGTCATGGCAACCAACCGCGAAATGGGAATCAGGGGAGAAGGGCTGGGGAAACGTCTCAAACTTCATCTAGACCTGGATCTAGAATGGCCCAAGCTGGTCGGCCCGAGTTGGCTAGACTCCGAACCTTCAGCCCATTGCTTGCCCACGTTTTGATGCCATGAGTTCTTCCGCCGAGCCTACTTGGGATGCCTTAGAGGTAGATCCCGCCCTGCTCACCCCCATGATGCAGCACTATGTGGAGCTGAAGCGGCAGTATCCCCACGCCATCTTGCTCTACCGCCTGGGGGATTTCTACGAGATGTTCTTCCAGGACGCCCAGCGGGTGTCGCGGGAGCTGGAGCTGGTGCTCACCGGGCGGGAAGCAGGGGCCATAGGGCGGGTGCCCATGTGCGGGATCCCTTACCATGCTTTCGACCGCTACGCTGCCCAGTTGGTGGCCAAAGGCTATGCCCTGGCCGTCTGCGACCAGATGGAGCCGGCAGATCAGGCCAAGGGCTTGGTGCGGCGGGAAGTGACGCGGGTGATCACCCCTGGCACCGTCCTCGAAGAGGAGCTGCTGCAGGCGCGGCAAAACAACTACCTGGCAGCCGTCGTGCGGCTCAAAGGATCGAAGCAGGCTCCCTGCCGCTGGGGCCTAGCCTATGCGGATATCTCCACCGGCGAGTTCTGGGTGTGTCAGAGCGAGGGGCAAGAGCAACTGGAGCAGGAACTGGCCCGGCTGCAGCCGGCAGAGGTTTTGCTGCCCACCGAGGAGGGGCTGGGACTAGGCCTCATCCGTCCAGGGGATCCCCAGAAGCCCCTGGGTCTCCCCAACCAATACGCCTATACCCTGCGCCCAGCCGAACCTTTTGAACTGGCGGTGGCGCGGGAGAACCTCATGCAGACCTACGGCCTGCGCTCTCTGGAAGGATTGGGCTGTGAGGGATTGCCTCTGGCGGTGCGAGCAGCGGGAGGGCTTTTGCACTACTTAGAAGAAACCCATTCGCCTCAGCGGTGCGTAGCACCAAAGACCCTGCTGCAGCCTTCTCCCCAGGGAGGCCACCCGCTCCTGCCTCCCCCGCGCACCTACCAGCTCACGGACTACCTCATCTTGGATCCCCAAACCCGGCGTAACTTGGAGCTCACCCAGACCATCCGAGAGGGGGCTTTTGTGGGATCCCTGCTCTGGGTGCTGGATCACAGCCGTACAGCCATGGGGGGGCGCACTTTGCGGCGCTGGCTAATGCAGCCTTTGCGGGATTCGGAGCAAATCCGCCTTCGCCAAGACACCATCCAAGAGCTTTTGGAAAACCCTTCTCTGCGGGCCCGCCTGGGATCCCTTCTGGACTCTCTGTACGACCTGGAGCGGCTGGCCAACCGCGTCGGATCGGGCACCGCCAACCCGCGCGAGATGGTGGCCTTGGGATCCTCCTTGGGCAAACTGCCCCAGTTGGCCGAGCTGGTGGGGGAAGCCAAGACTCCCCTCTTGCAAAGCCTGCAACAGGTGGATCCCGCCCTGGTTGAGCTGGGCCAACGCATCGAGCACACCCTCCTGCCCTCCCCTCCCCCTGTGCTCACCGAGGGGGGCCTCATCCGAGCCGGCGTGGATCCCGAGCTGGACAGGCTGCGGCAGCAGGTGGAGCAAGACCGCCAGTGGGTTGCCCAGTTGGAAAAAAGCGAGCGCGACCGCACTGGGATCCCCACTCTCAAGGTGGGCTTCAACAAGGCCTTCGGCTACTACCTCAGCATCAGCCGCGCCAAGGCCCACCAAGTCCCCAAAGAGTACATCCGCAAGCAAACCCTGACCAACGAAGAGCGGTTCATTACCCCCGAGCTCAAAGAAAAAGAGGCCCGCATCCTCACAGCCCAAACCGACATCAACCAGCGGGAATACGAGCTGTTTGTGCAGTTGCGCCAAGAGGCAGGATCCCGGGCCGAAGCCATCCGCCAAGTGGCCCAGACCCTGGCTGCCGTCGATGCTCTGTTTGGCCTGGCGGAAGTGGCAGTGCAGCAGGGATACACCCGTCCCCTCCTCACAACAGACCGCCGGCTCATGATCGAGGAGGGTCGCCACCCGGTGGTGGAAAAATCCCTGCCCCAGGGCCTCTTCGTGCCCAATTCGGTGCAGCTGGGATCCCCCCACGGCCCCGATTTGATCGTCCTCACCGGGCCCAACATGTCCGGCAAGTCCACTTACCTGCGGCAAATTGGGCTCATCCAAATCCTGGCCCAGATGGGCAGCTTTGTCCCCGCGCGGCGGGCAGAGTTGGGCCTCTGCGACCGCGTATTTACCCGCATTGGTGCTGTGGACGATCTGGCTACCGGCCAGTCCACCTTCATGGTGGAAATGAACGAGACCGCCAACATCCTCAACCACGCCGGCGAGCGCTCCTTGGTGCTGCTGGACGAGATTGGCCGAGGCACCGCTACCTTCGATGGCCTTTCCATTGCCTGGGCGGTGGCGGAATACCTGGCCACTCAGGTGCGCGCCCGTACGGTCTTTGCCACCCACTACCACGAGCTCAACCAGCTGGAGACCTTGCTGCCCAACGTGGCCAACTTTCAGGTGGTGGTCAAGGAATTGCAAGATCGCATCATCTTCTTGCACCAGGTACAGCCGGGGGGGGCAGATCGCTCCTATGGCATCGAGGTGGGACGCATGGCTGGCCTGCCGCAGCCGGTAATCCAGCGGGCCGAACAGGTGCTGGCCTTGGTGGAAAAACACAGCCGCATCGGCCTGGGCCTGCGCAACCAAGGAAAAAGCCAACCTGCCCAGAAGAACTGCAAAAAAGAGCCCGCTCCCAATCGCAGCCCCGATTCCGCCGTTGGGGATCAACTGTCTTTGATCCCAGCACCTCTCTCTCCCGATTGGCCTTAGACTCCCCTACCCCTAATCCAGATCCCGTTCTTGCAACCCCAGGGCTGCAGCCAGCCCATCCAGCTCATCCCGATGCCCCTCCACCCACAGGTGGGATCCAGAAGCCGTTGGCGTTCGTTCCCAGGACGAGAGCGGGACAGAGTCCTCGTCGGCTTCCTGCAGTTTCAGGCGGATTTGTTCCGGGCGTTGGTTGCGCTGCCGGTAGTACCAACCCGCCCAAGGAGAAGCCAGCACCACCATCCAGGGCCAAGCTCCCCACCCCGGCTCAAGGGTCTGCAGCACCAAGGCCAAACAGGCCAGTCCCGTCCCCGCCAGCCCCGTCAAAAAAAGGGCCAGCCCCACGCTAGCCTGACCCTGCCCTGCAAAGGTGGCGATCCCCTCGGCATCGGCGGACTGGAGACGATAGCCACGCCTTTCCAAGTGCTCCCGTAGAGCGGATCCCATTTCTTCCAGGCTGCGACTGCTAAAGTAGAGGCGACTCTCCACGCGATCCTTGCCCGCAGCTCGCAGAAAAAAGAATAGACCGATGGCCAATAGAGTCGTCAACGCCAAGGTTGAAACCTTTTCCCCCGTCAGCGGCGCTATGGCCAACCCAAGTGCCTGAGCAGAGCCCAGTCCGCCCAGAGGAAGGGGGTTGACCTGTTCGGGGAGTCTGGCTCCCCCACAGCTGGGTGGGATAGGTGAATGGGAACAGTTCATCGAATAGAATCGAATAGATTGGAATAGGCAAAGCAATTTACACGCTACCTTTGAAGTTTAGACCCTCTAGGATGGATGGGTTACTTCCCCCAAGGACGAGCTGCTGGGTTCACCCTGAGGGCAATACGCTTTTTCGCAGTGGCGGTGACGGTTGAACTGGGGGGATCCTACGCTGGCTCTCATGTCTCTGGGCTGAGAAATGCAACTATAATTAAGTTATGATAAGGGGCTCACGCTCTCCGTGTGACCCCTTCGCTGCTACTTCAGCCTTTCCCTATGGGGCATGGGCAGGAGGTCCGGTTGAGGAAGAGGTCAATGTATGATTTCCTCTGACTGCTGTAAGGCGTTGAGCAGGCGCGAAGTTACCGTTGGGGAACACTTAAGCTTAACTTGCTCCACATCACTGACCATTCCTCTCTCAGCCCACTGAACTGCTACCTCTGTCGCTACATCAGCAACACCCTACATGTCTAACTACGAACCTGAACTCAACGACATTTTGTTGGATAGCTCCGCCGATCTCCTCGAGGCCGCCGAAGAAGCAGAGGTGGATCTGGCCGATGGCGAGCTACTGGAAGAGGAGCCAACCCGCCGCTCCACCGATCTGGTGCGTCTCTATTTACAAGAGATCGGTCGTGTTCCTCTGTTGGGGCGCGATGAAGAGGTGGCCCTGGCCCAAAAAGTCCAAGACTACATGAAGCTCTTGGATTTGCGTCTGCGTTTGCAGAAAGAGTTGGGACGGGATCCCACTCTTGCGGAATGGGTGGCTAAGGCCAACCAGTACCCCGAGTGGGCGCAACTGACCCCTGAAAAGCTGCAGCAGGTTCAGCGGATTGGCAAGCGTGCCAAAGAGCACATGATCAAGGCCAACCTGCGCCTGGTGGTGTCGGTGGCGAAAAAATACCAAAACCGCGGCTTGGAGCTGCTGGATCTGATCCAAGAGGGTACGCTGGGCCTAGAGCGGGCGGTGGAAAAGTTCGACCCAAAAAAGGGCTACCGCTTCAGCACCTACGCCTACTGGTGGATCCGGCAGGGCATTACCCGCGCCATTGCCACCCAAAGCCGCACCATCCGCCTGCCCGTCCACATCACCGAGAAGCTGAACAAGATCAAAAAAGCGCAGCGCAAGCTCTCCCAGGAAAAGGGCCGTACCCCCACCATCGAAGACATCGCCTCCGAGTTGGAGATGACGCCGCCTCAAGTACGCGAGCTGTTGGTGCGGGTGCCCCGCTCGGTTTCTCTAGAAACCAAGGTGGGCAAAGACAAGGACACCGAACTGGGGGATTTGCTGGAAACTGACGACATTTCCCCAGAAGAGACCATGATGCGGGAAGCCCTGCACCGGGATCTGCAGCAGTTGCTCTCGGATCTCACCAGCCGCGAGCGGGATGTGATCCGCATGCGTTTCGGCTTGGGGGATGGGCGCACCTATTCGCTGGCGGAAATCGGTCGCGCCTTGGATCTGTCGCGAGAGCGGGTGCGGCAAATTGAGGCCAAAGCCCTGCAGAAGCTGCGTCAGCCGAAGCGGCGCAACCGCGTGCGAGATTACCTGGAAGCTATCAGCTAGTTCCGGCTTGCCCACTGGCTCCCCCAGCGTCCTACCCGTTTCCGCAGTCGGGCTGCTGCCCACTCCACTTCTGGGATCCGCAGGTAGAGAGCTCCGGCGGCGAACAAGCTTAGACCTAAACCCGCGGCCAGCCCGGCCCAAATGATGGCGGTGAGCAGGGGAGACCCCACAATCTCGTAGGAGCGCATTTGCCTCCACAGCCAATGGCTCAGTCCCCCGGCCAAGACGGTGCTCCCCAGCAACGGCAGCAGGGCTTGTCCCATCTCCCGCCAAGGGATCCCTGGCAGGCGCTGGTGGAGGCGGATCCCCAGTCCGATCACGGCTATCAGGTTGACGCCGGCGGTGGCCAGGGCAATGCCCGGCGCTCCAAAAGCCTGCAAAAATAGAAAGTCCAGTAGGGCATTCAGGCCAATGGCCATGCTGCTGATGCGCAGAGGCGTAGCCCCATCCTCCAGGGCATAGAAGATCCGCACCAGCACATCCCGCAGCAGGTAACCGGTCATCCCCAGACCATAGGCCATGAGCAGGGCTGCCACCTCTTGTGTCACCTCCGGCGTAAAGCGCCCCCGCTGGTAGGCCACTTGGACAATGGGCTCGGCCAAAGCCACCAACAGCATCGACAGGGGCAGGGTCACAATTGCCGTAAGCATCAGCCCTTGGCGGATACGCTGGCGCAGCTCCGGCCAACGGGATCCATCCCCTGCCAACTGGGCATAGAGAGGCATCAAGGGCACCAGCACCATGTTGGAGAGGATCCCCAGCGGCGTTTGTACCAGAAGCTGGGCATATCCCAAGTTGCCGATGGTGCGATCCCCAGGTACGAAAGAGGCAAAAAACAGATCCACATAAACATTGATGTGGATCATCCCGGAGGAGATCACCGCCGGCAACATCAGCAAGCCCACCGCCCGTACCTGCGGGGATCCCCACTCAAAGCGCAGGCGCGGTCGCCCCAGCCCTAACCGCATCTGGAGCGGAACTTGGGCCAACCATTGGGCAATGGCCCCGATGAGCACGCCCCAGGCCAGCAAAGTTGGGATCCCCGTCCATCCCAGCGTGACCAGGATCCCGATCACCGCCAAGCTGGAGATCAGCGGGCTAAGGGCAGGCAAGGCGTAGTGTTCGGCAGCATTCAGCGCTCCAAAGCCGATGCCAATCCACCCCGAGAGCAAGGCCAAAGGGGCCATGATCCGCAGTTGCGCAGCGGCCAGAGCATGGACTTCGGGGCTGGCTCCCGGCGCATTCAGGCGCACCACCCAGTCCGCTCCCCACCAAAGGCCCAAGCTGACCAGCAGGAGCAGGCAGCCTACCAAGGTGGAAATGGATTCCAGCCAGGCAGCCGCATCCTCCCTGTCCCGATCCCGCTGCTTTTTGAGGACACTGACGATGGCGCTGTGAAAAGGGCCGTTGATCCCTCCCAGCAGAATCAACAGAAAACCGGGCAGGATGTAGGCTACCCCGAAGGCGCTGTACTCCGGCCCCGAGCCATACACTGCTGCAATCAAAGCTTGGCGAATAAAGCCTATGCCCTTACTGAGCAAGGTCGCCCCGGCCACCAAGCCCGCCACCGACATCAACGAACGGGATGGCCCTGCTGAAGGAGATCCCCCAGGGATCTCTTCCTGAGTGGCAGACTCCTCCATTACCTTGTGTCCTGCACCCCAACCACTGCCTCAACAACAAAGTAAACTACCCGACTCCGACCGCTAAAGCGGTACGGAGCGGGCTTTCAGTAGCCCTGAGCCTGCTCTGCTCTACCAGAGAACAAAACAGGCCCGAACCTCTAGGCCGGTTTACGGCAGCCCCCAAGAGCGCAATTACGTTTGCACCATTCAAATCCGCATCCCCTTCCCATCCACAGTGCCCACACTTGAACGACTTACCACTGCGGTAGGATTGCGCAGGATCGGGATGGATGTGTAAACACTTGTGACAGGTCTGCGAGGTGTAGGCGGGCGGCACAAGAACCAGAGAAACCCCTGCAACCCTCGCCTTGTATTCCAGAAATTGACGTAGTTGGTAGAACGCCCAACTGTTGGTCCTACGCCGTTCGGCCTTGTTGCGCGGCTGTTGATTGACCCTTTCCCGGATCCCTGTCAGGTCTTCCAGAGCGATAGCACTGTTTGTGGCTTTTGCCCTGGAGACAATAGCTTTGGAGATGCGATGATTGACCCACACTTGAAAGCGTCTCTCCTTGCCAGACAGCCGTTGCAGCAGTTGACGGCATCTGCGCCGCGAACTGCGTGTGCCCTTACTGGCTTTGCGTTGGAGTGCCGCCCTCAACCGGGAGTAGTGGTCGCGGACTCTGTTCAGCTGCTGTCCATTCCAGTTGTTCCCCTCTGACGTATGGGCAATATCTGTCCTTCCCAAGTCCACCCCGATCACCTTGTCGGTATCTTGTTGCTTGGGTGGTTTTTTCTCTACGCAAATCTGGATGTAGTAGGAGCCATCTTTCCGCTGGACTAGGGTGGCCGATTTGGGGTTAGAGCCAGCCAGCATTCCCCTCTGGTAGTTACCAATGGCTAGCTCAAAGCGTTCTCTCCCTTCAACCGTGGTGAGCGACACCGTCCAGTCTTTTTGACGGAACGAAAAGATACGGGCGTCGTAGGTAACAAAGCCGCTCTTAAACTCCTTGACGGGACGCTTTTTCTGCTTAGCCACTTTGCGGGAACCCGCTACCCGTCTGCACACCTGTTGAGCCAAGTTACTGGACAAGCCGAACCGGGCTCGAATCTCGTAGTAGCAAAGGGATTGGAGTTTGACTGCGTTGACTACTTTTTCTGGTGTGTTTTGGTTGACCCAGTTCAATGCCTGTACAAAAGCATCCATCGTCGCGTCCAATTTGGCGGCTTGCGACGGGGACACCTTGAGCTTACAGGATATGGTCAGGACTTGGCTCATAAGTTCATTGTACTTCATCAAAGCGCATTCCTCCCGGCACTGACTCTACGGGTACAGTGCGGGGCTCCTGCGATTTCTAGCTGAGGCAGTGCTACAGCCACGGAGCCCAACCGTGGTGCCGAGCGGACAGATTCTGACGGCTTTGAATCGCTGCAGAGGGATGCACAAACTCATGGGCAATGCCTTGATAGGTCAGTTGCAAAGGACTCTGTCCCGCTAATGTGAACAGCAAGAGCCCAGAAGCACCACCGCTCACAGCAGCTCGTCGATCAGCCGGAGCACCTGCTGCAGCTCAGCACCGGGGATCCTTTGATGTTGTTCCAGGTTGATCTCCACCAACTGTTTGAGGGCAAGAAGCTTAAGGTTGGCCTCCACCGCCGCCACCGCAATGGCCTGTGCTGCCGGCAAATAGCCACTGGCCCCCAAATCCAAAAGGGCAGCCCGCCGCAGATGGATGTTGTGGTGATTCAACACCGACAGCAGAGGCTGGGCAAAGGCCGGATCCCCGGTGAGACGATAGCAGGCCCGTGCCGCCGCACATTGCAAACGGATGGAAGTGTGCTCTAGGTAGGGACAGATTGGCTCCAGAGCAGCGGTCACTTGCAGTTGTCCAAGAGCCTCGACAATGGCTTCTAGGGCGGCTTGGGCTTCTGTTTGCAGTCCTCGCTCCACACGGCGCAGCCCTTCCAGCAAAGCGGATCCCAGCTTTTCCACTTCGTCGGGATCCCTATGGAGGTTGTTGGCAAGGGCAATCTCAACCAGCGCCTGGGCAGCCGCTGCCACCACTTGGCCATCAGAGCAAGACAAAGCCGCCTTCAGGGGAGGGATCCCGGCGAGGGATCCCAGTTTACCCAAAGCACGAGCAGCATTGCGCCGCAGCGGATATCCCCCTTGAGCGGTGCGATCCGTTTCATCGGCCAGGGCCTCGATCAGGGCCGGGATCCCTTCGACGATGCGCATGCGTCCCAGCCACCAAGCGGCATAGTAGCGTTCCCCCGGATCCCCGTGGCGCAGCTTGGCGATTTGTCCAGCCGGGGTGAGATCCACCGACGGATTGGGATCCAGAGGAACAGCAGTGGTCATGGAATCAACAACGGAGAGGACACCGAGAAGGGATCAAGCGCTGCGGACACTGACGATCTTGGCGCCCGATTTGAGCAACCGCTGCATTGTAGCCGACAGTTGATCGGCAGAGACGAAGATCTGCTGGTTGGATTTGCGCACTCGGCTGGAAGTGGCCAGGGCCGAAGGCGGATTCAGCAGCCGGGTCACTTCCACACAGAACATGCGATCCGACTGGCCCGTTGGCGGCCCCAGGTGTTTGGAAATGGGGCTGGGCGGCAGCAGCCCCCGCACCCCAATGCGGCGAATGGCCGGGGTAAACCCGGTGGCCAAAGGCATCATCAAACGGGGTCTGGGCCCTTGGGAGCGATCGTTGTTGGCGTAGCCCCCGTAGAGAGCGAAGAGATTGGTAAAGTCGCGGGTGGAATGAGCCTTGCGGTATTCAAACCCACGCGGGTAGGGGACGATGTTGTCTCCAAAAGCTTCTAGGTATTCTGGGCTGTCGATGTAGGAATCGATCTCCGCGCTGTGGCCGCCAGATTGGTAGATGTCCAAATGGCGGGCGATGTCTTTGGGGCTGGTGGGAGCGCGTCCCAGCAGATGCTTGAAATTGAGCTCGATGGCCCGGGTTTGCGAGTTGGGGTAGAAAAACCGCTTTTTGTAGGCTTCGGACTTGGCGATCAATCGCACAAACTCCCGCACCGTCAGGCTGCCCTGGCGCAGCAGCGATTCCGCACTGGCTAGCTCCTTCCTATCGGCCCCAAACAAATGATCGTTGCCCAGCACCTGACGGTAGATGGCCCGCAGCACCGCATTGAGCTGATCCTGGCTGGCGTTGGGGCGCAACTCCAGTGGGGTGGTCTCCGTAATGCCCCGGATCCCCATCCGGCTTGCCGCTGTAATTGCACTCATGCTAATTCCCCCGATTGAACTGAATGGACACAGATTGAGAACAAGCTTGCGTTTAGGGTCATTTCGATTCAAGCTAGGACATTGCACCCACACCTAAAGTGTTGGTTGCGTCGTCGCGTCGGCGTTGCGGAGCAATAATGCAGGGGGCCAAAAGGCTTTTCAAGGACTCCGTCCCGCTGGCGCGATCAATAGCCCAGGCGTCTCACCCTAGCCTGAAACGACTGTAGAAATCGAAAACTAAAATTAGAAATCAAAAATCGGCAGCCCCAAGCTGCAGAAGAGCAACAGTGGCGCCTTCCTATTGGGGAGACTGATCCGCAAACCCACGTGGTCAAACGTATCTCTCCGCAACGTAGCAGGCTCACCACCGTTGCCCTCAACAACCTTTCCTCGCCATCCCCCCTGGTTTATGGGATGAGCCAACTGGCTAGCCGGCGTCGCCCTTTTAGAGGGATCCCAAGCCAAGGGTTTAGCTGAGCGCGTTGATGGCGTAGTCGATGTAGGTGTTGGCCTCGGTGGCCGCTTGCCCGGTCAGGCCGTGGTTGGCTTTGATGTAGCGCAGGGCTTCGATGAACCAACTGGGGGAGAGTTCAAAAGCGGCGTTGATCTCGCGGATCCCGGCCAACTGATACTCGTCCAGAGGACCGGTGCCACCGGCTACCAAGCAGTAGGTGATGTAGCGCAGGTAGTGGCGCACGTCGCGGGCGCACTTGTCCTTGCCAGCTTGGGTGTGGCACTGCCCACCGGGTTGGGTGGTGTAGGGGAACTTGGCGTAAACGGCTTCGGTGGCACCGCGCACCAGCTCGTCGGCACGGCTGCTCAGAACTCGAGCGGCTTCCATGCTGGCGGCAGCCCGCTGAAAACGGCCATTGATGGCCTGCAATTCGCTGTTGCTCAGGTAGCGCCCTTGGCTGTCGGCAGTGGCGATGGCGTCAACAATTGGGGTTTGCATGATTCAAAACGCTCCTTTACTTAACTCAAGCTCAATGCAAAAAACAAAGCAAAAGATTCAAAGTCTCAACTGCAAAATCGCTGCAAAACAGGTTACTTTTCCAGGGATCCCCTGCCAACCCGAGTTGTCTTAGATCCCAGAGAGGTCTTCACAACTGGATCCGGACACAACAGAAACTTCAGTCCACAAGGGATCAAACCACAGCAGCAGCAGCGCGATCGAAGTAGGATTCGATTTCGGCAATCAGAGCGCTGCAGTCCCCCCGGGTGATGCCGTTGGGGTCGTTTACCACAGCCACTGCAGCCTTTTTCATCTTTTGGATACCGTTGGCCACTGAGCTGCCGGGGGTGCCCAAGGCTTGATAGGTTTCCCGCAGGCCGTTCAGGCAGCGCTCGTTCAGCACACTGGCATCTCCGGCTGCCACTGCGTAGGTGATGTAGCGGAGAATAATGTCCATGTCCCGCATACAGGCGGCTACGTTACGGCTGGGGTAGGCAGGCCCACCGGGAGCGTTCAAATTGGGCTCCTCGGCAAACAACTGACGGATGGCATCGGTCACGATCTTGGAGGCATTGCTGGTGAGGCGGTTCACAGCATCCAAACGCTTGTTCCCCTCAGCAATTACCTGCTGGAGAGCGGCAAACTCGTTCTCTCCCAAAAAAGCGCCTTTGGAGTCAGCTTGGGCAACAACTTTGCCAAATACATCGTTCATGGTTTTGAATCTCCCTAGCGAAAGTAAAAGAGGTTATGAATCCACATTCCCTGCAGCGGACAAGAGAGCACCTGCCGGCCAGGAATGCAACACCGCTTGGATCCCCAGTGCCGAGAGGTGCTGTTTAACTCACAGAACCGCCGACGGGATCAAAGCCGATAGAACCAAGATGAGCAAGCGAAGCTCGCTCCCAGATCCAGGCCTTCATCCAAGGGATCGGACTTGGACAAGAAGCCTCAGCCGCTGCTGGCAACCTCAACTGGCAGACGAGAAGAAGTTGGCTCGCCTTGTTTCCAGTCTTTTTCTACCGCGAAGGCAAGAAGCGATGAAATCAAAAAATGTAAATCGGCTTTACCTCGCGCAAAAAGGCTTAGATCGGTTTTCAATCTGTTTCCCATCTGGGATCCCGGCCAATGCTCCCTATCTTTCGTAGCGGCAGTTTTTTACAAAAGAGAACGTTTCTTGACCTAGCTTTACAATGTGAAGAAAGATGTCAGCCTCAATCGCGGCTTTGCGGCTTGGAAGGGAGCCATTTCAGTGTCAGAGCGAACATTCTCATAAAGGATACATAATTTAACACTTGATTCCCTAAGATTTTCGGTACACACCTTTTACAGAAGTTCTGGATGCCCGCTTATGCCTATTGGGTTGGATCGCACTCCTTCCCCAGAGCTGCTGCAGATGGCGCGTTGGCTTGCAGGAGACTTCAGCAACCAAGAGCAAGCCTGGGAAAATCCACCGTTTTTTGCCCAGATCCGGGTGGCCTACCGCCCCTTGCCGGCCCACGTTTTGGGCGGGATCGGCTTTTATGTGGAGCAAGCCTACAGCGGCCATTTGGAAGATCCCTATCGGCAGGCGGTGGTGGAATTGACTCAGGCAAGCGCTGGGATCGTGATTCGCAACTACCGCCCTCTGGAGCCGCAGCGGTGGCGGGGCTGTGCTCGGGAGAGGGCAGACCAACTGAGTCAACTGCAGGCTGCCGATCTGGCCTATCTAGAGGGGTGTGATGTGCATGTGAAGAGGCAGGGATCCCTCTTTGTCGGCGTGACGGAGCCGGGGTGCCGGTGTTGCGTGGTGCGCAACGGCCAAGCCACCTATTTGCAGACCACCTTGCACCTGAGCGAGAGCGAGTTTTGCAGCCATGACCGAGGGATGGATCCCATCACCCACCGACAGGTTTGGGGAGCCCTGGCAGGCGCTTTTCGCTTCCAAAAAGTGGTCGATTGGCAGGCAGAGCTGCTGCTGTAGGCTTCGGCCCAGCCAGCCCTGCAACCCCACAGTTGACGACGGTATTGCGCACTCTCCCTCAGTCGGCCTTGTGTACACTGTCTTTGGCCGGGATCCAATATTGCCGCGCGATGCTTCCGGGTTCGAGCATGCTGGCAATGGGAATGTTCTTTGCCGCTTGCAGACAGGATACGCTCCTTATCGGCTTAGTGTGGGTGTTCAATGCAGGTGAGGTCAAGCCCAAAGAATGAGCCACGGTCTGGGCGGGCTTGGCACAGCCCTTGGGGAATGGCAATCGCCCTAGTTGGGATCTTGGCCTTGCTGCTGCTCGGTGCCGGCTGTTCTGGCCAGGGGGAATCTGTGGCTTCCCCCCCTGCGTTGATCCCTCTCCCACCTCAACCGGGAACCGAGTCGATTCCCATGCCAGTGCGTACCCTGGGCAACAGCCGCTTCAAGCTCCTGGGCCTGACAGTGGGGGTGGCCGGGAGCGGAGCTGAGGTGTTACTGGATACCGGCTCGGCAGGTTTGCGCATCATAGCGACAGCAGCAGGTCGCTTTGGCCTGGAGCGGACGGGGATCCCTTCCACTGTGACGTTTGGAGATGGCACGCAATTTATCGGCGTGTTGGCCCGCGCCCCCTTCAGCATAGGCGGGATCCCCAGTCGGGAGCCGGTAACGATTCAGTTGATCGACCGGATCACCTGTGTGGACGCCCTGGTGGCCAGTTGTTCAGAGAACTTGTTTGGAGAAGAGCGGCCCTTCGCTGGGATCCTAGGCACATCCTTGGATGAGCGCAGCCCCAACCGGGAGCTGTTTAGCCCGCTCACCCGTCTTCCGGGCAATTTCCGCTCTGGGTACATTATTCAAACGGGGGGCTTCAACTCCACCCAGGGCCTGTTCACGGTTGGCCTAACGGCGGCCAACACCGCCGGCTTCAATTTCCGGCAGTTTCCCCAGGTGGGAAGCTTTCCTGATGGCACACCCATCTGGCGGGATGAGGCTTTGCAAGTGGCCTACAGCATTAGCAACACTTCCATTCAAAATGCCCTCAGCCCCACCGTTTTTGACAGTGGTTCTTCCGACATTTTTCTCAACGTCAGGCTGTTGGGGGCAGCTCCCTTCTCCACCTCGACCTTACCCCCTGGGGCAGAGTGGCGAGCGGTATTGGCGGGAGCTTTCGAGTATCGCATTCGAGTTGGCTTTCCCATTACGCCCAGTCGAGATCGGATTTTCGTCAACGGCAACCAGGGGGTGCAACTGTTGGGCATGCCGCTGTTTTTCAATATCGACGTTGCCTTTGATATTGAAGGCGGTCGGATCGGCTTTCGCGTGCGTTGAGACAAAGTTGTTTTGAACCATCCCAAACGTTAACGTTGGGTTCAATTGCGGAGAAAAACTTGCCATGTTCGGTCGAGCCTTGAAAACCGGGAACAGCACGCCGCGCAGATGGCCTTGGGTTTGGGGACTGCTGTTGTTGTGTTGGTTGGGGCTAGGTGGGCCAGGGTGGGCCGTGAGCTTAGGGGATCCCTTGCCCGAATGGGCACAGCCCATGCCGGTGGGGCGACAGCGCTTGCGGGGGGTGGAGCAATACCGCGGCCAGGAACAAATCCGCGCCTATGGCAACGAAGCAGGACGGGTGTTTTGGATTCAAATCAACAGCAGCGCTGACTTGCCCCCGGATTACCGAGACTATTTGGGCGAATACCAACAATTTCTGGTAGAAGCTGTAGAAGTGGTGCCGTTGCGAGCCCGACGGCTGCGCTTCCGCCAGGGGGATCGCAGTGCTGAGTGGCAGGTGGTGGGCATGAGCGGTCGGTTTCAGGCAGAGGCGATCAGCAGAGATTTGGCTCCGCCAGGGTTGTTTGGAGATCCCTCGTGAAGAGCAGGAGAATTAGAGCTTATCCTAGAGATCCTAGAGAGAAACTTGAAACTAGAGTCTGCCAATGAATTTACTCCAGCAAAAAGTTGAGGTTACTCTTAATCGCTTCTTCGTTAAAAGGCTAACTCAGGAGGATCTCACCTTCTACGGATACCATTGCAAGCCAAACCCTCTCCCCGCTCCGGGGGAAGAGCACAAAGCCCTCGCAAGGGTTTGTAATCAGCTAGGTGTAGTGGCTGTTCCTCTAGAGGGCTGCATTATAGCCCGGGAAAAGGTTGACCCCGATAAACTTAAGACAAAGGACGGGGAACTAGAGGAAATTGGACAGAGAGTTCTAAACTGCACCAATGTCCAAGAAAAAGATGCCCTCGAAAGCTTTGAGCGTAGGAGGCTACGGCTGTGTCTCAAATCTTTGTACTCTGGGAAAACCGAAGTTGAAACATCAGGGGGCAGCTTACTTTGGTGGAAGAAGGAAGAAGTTGATTGTGGAGAGGGTTGGAAAATCCACGAAGGAAGAAGAATAGATGTTGTTGTCAACCAGGACAGTGAGCTGTACATAGAGATAGATGTTCAGTACCATTTCTACACGCCATGGACCTTGCATGAGTGGCTTAAGAACTATCCAGATGTCCCGATCCATTGGGTCCAGAACACATACGATAAACGCCAGACTTGGGAATATCTGGGTATCCTTTCCAAACAGTCGCCGTGGGAGATTCAATTGCCAGAGCTGAACATGAGTCTAGCGGAGTATCATTTGCAGAAGCACAGTGCACCTAGAGAGGAAGTGGAAAGCTCCTGGGTAGTCGAAGTATCTTCAGGTCGAGGGTGTTTTCCCCATCTGTCTCGAAGGCTATCGCCTGTCTTAACTTTGGAGATGCTGGCCAGCATAGAAGATGCTAGAAATCCTGGTAAAAAAGTCAGTGCTTCGGTCATCGAGCATTTTAGAAAAAGTTTAGAATATAGACTTCAAGAGTCTAAAAAAGTTGCAGAGACTATCATAAGAAGAATCTACAAATCTCCCATTGCTCAAGAGAGAATTCAGCCTCTGAAAATAGAGGGCTATATCCTGCCAAGGCCAAGACTACTGGGTCGCAACAATCAAGCAATCGAGAACCCAGCCAGAGTTAGGTACAAAGGATGTGCAAGAGTTGGCGAGACAAAGTTTGGACTTCTAAATCTTGACGATAATAAACGTGAGTATCCTACTGAGGTTCGCAAGTGCCTACTTGAAGTAGCTAAAAAGAGCGGAGCAAGAGTTGAAATAGACTTTTACGCAACCCGTCAAGATTTGCCTGAAGGCGACCTTGCTCAACAGAGGTTTTGGCAAAGCTGGGCCGACAAAGGGATCAAAACCGTTCTGGTTGTCATGCCCTTGTCGCCTAATGAGCACAAGCAAAAGATCCGCTTGCAAGCACTTCGAGCAGGAATAGCAACTCAGTTTATGATTCCTGGAGCTGACCCCTACAAAGCTCTAAATGTCGTACTAGGACTTCTGTGTAAAGCTGCGTGGCAACCCGTGTTGCTTGAACCCCTCGATCATCCTGAGTGCTCCGAGCTTACCATTGGTTTTGATGTGGGGACGAATCGAGAGCTTTACTACGGAACCTCTGCCTTCGCGGTACTGGCAAATGGTCAAAGCTTAGGCTGGGAGTTGCCCGATATACAAAGAGGAGAAACTTTTTCCGGCGAGGCAATTTATCAAACCGTGTCCAAGCTCGTCAATAGATTCTACAACAAATTTCATCGCTACCCTAGAAAGGTTCTTTTGATGAGGGATGGCTTAGTTCAAAGAGGCGAATTTGATAAAACAATTGAGGAACTAAGAAAAGAAAAGATTGCTGCGGATATTGTTGGAGTGCGCAAAAGTGGCACAGTCAGAATGGGAAGAGAGGAAAAAGGAAGCTATAGAGACGCTGCAATGGGCACTGTCATTTTTGACCATGAACGAAGGTCATTTATGCTCGTAACAAGCCAGCCCATTAAGAAGTCCTCGGTGCCAATTGGCAGCGCAAGACCGCTGCGAGTTGTCCATGAACACGGCAACACTCCTTTGGAAGTTCTGGCTATACAAACTTACCATCTCTCCCAGCTTCATCCCGCCAGTGGTTTTCAAGCCTGTAGGCTTCCTTGGGTATTGCACTTTGCCGACAAAAGCAGTAAAGAGTTCCAGCGCATTGGCAACAGCATTTTTAGTGTGCTGCAGAACATAAACCGAGAGAAGTTGATTGCCGTCTAGCCAAGGGAGGGGATCCCCACCTGCCGGCCTTGCTAGGATTGGGGGGGTGGTTGGTGTTGCGGCTATGGAGATGAATGAGGTCTGGAAGACCTTTCTGAGCAATCCTGTTCCGTTCTGTGGCGGTTTTCTCAGCGGCCTGCTGCGTTTGGATGTGAAGCAAGATCCGCTGCGCAGTTGGCTGGAGTCCCAGGGGCTGAGGGTGGAGGAGCCCCCGCCTTCCGGTCGCTCCGACGGCCCCCAATCCATTTCCATTGAATAGGCGTACATAGGCGTACTCAATCGGCGGGCAGAGAGTAGGGATCCCTTCCAAAGGGTTACTCACGGTCGTGGGAAGCGCTCCGATCCCGGCAGAAGCAGTGGCAAGAAGGGCAGCAAGAGCGGTGTTGCGAGGTGAGCTGATGTTCCCTGAACCCTCCCAATTTAGGAAGTGGCAGGGATCCCTTCGAGGCTGGGGCTATCTCGGCGGGGTGGTGTTCCTGGCAACGGGACTGGTCGGTCTGCCGTCAGGGGATCCAGCCGTGGCCCAATCGGCTCCCTCTTCTCTTGCCAGCCCTAAGCAGGATCCCCAAGCTTGGCTGGAGCGCTACAACGCCGCTCTAGAGCAATTGCCCCCTTTGCCCAACTTGCAATATCGCCAGCAGGTGCGGGTAGAGGGATCCCAAACCTTCACAGCCACGTTGGATGTGCTCTACCGCCGCGACGGCAGTTGGCAGGCTTGGGTAGCCGAAGGGGATCGCATCCGCCTCTTGGATTCGCGCCAATTGGAAGTGGTGAACCAGTCGGATCTGCTGCAGCTGTACTCGGTGTATGTGAGCCGACCGGAAGCCCTCTTGCCCTCGGTGAGCTTTTACTTGAAGGCGGATCCCAGCCGCTACCGCGTCCTCTCCTCAGAACGGGTGGATTTGGCTGGATCCCCTGTCCAGCACTTGCGCCTAGAGCCCATTCAGGAAGGCCAGTTGCGGGAGCTGTGGCTGGATCCGCAGTCGGGGCTGCCGCGGCAGGTGTTGCTGTTTTTGTCGGGGGTGTGGGGGCAGGCCTATGTCCTGATGGGGTTTACGGCGGTGCCAGCTCCCGAGGGAGGGGAGCGCTACTGGCTGCCGGAGAGCACCCGCATCAATTTGGGCTATGGCTTTTGGACCCTGGAGGGCCTGAACCGCCGCGTGTTCAGGGGATCCCTTTCCATCCAGCACGACTATCAGGACTACCAAATCCTACCGGAAGGTGGGGAGTTGCGCTTTTTGCCTTCGCAGCCGCCGGTGGATGCGCCGCCGGTGGTAGCCGGCCTGCCGGGGAGCGCTCCTCAAGCGGAGTTGGGAGATGTGCGGGCCTTGGGAGTGGATGAGCAGGGCAACCAGCAGTTCAGCATTGGCCTGGGCCGGCGCTCCAGCCCGGACAATTCCTTGGAAGACCGAATCGTTGCTTTCAACCTAACCCGACCCACCAGCCGCAACGCCCTGACCCAAATCGATACTTTAGCTCTTTTGCCTCTGGGGAATGGCCAGTTGCCCATCTATCTCTTCCAATTCGACACCGGTCGCCCCCTCTCGCCCCTGCAGGGGGTAGAGCGCCCGCAGGTGGATCCCAACGAGGTCTTCGCTCCTAAGCCGCCAGCCATCAAACTCTTTGGAGATTAGCTCCCCAATGCTGATAGATGCTGCCTATGGGGTGATCCCCATCCTGCCCCACCCACCCGCCCAGGAAGCTCCCAGACTGGGCTCTTCGCATTTGTATCTGCTCATCCAGCACCAGAAGGGGCATTGGGCTTTCCCAAAAGGGCACAAGGATAGCTCCGAAAGCGACCTGGAGGCGGCGCAGCGAGAATTGCGAGAGGAAACCGGCTTGACCGACTACCAGCTTCTGACCCTGCCCGGCCAGTCTGACCCTTTGACGCTGCAGGAAGCCTACACCTTTACGGATCCAGAGGGGAACCGAGTGGCCAAAACCGTTACCTACTACGTGGCCTTGCTGCCGCCCCAATTTCCTCCCCCTGAGCTACAGGTGCAACCAGAGGAGGTGGCCGCCTACCGCTGGTGCTCCTACTCCGAAGCCTTGGAGCAGATCAGTTTTGAAGAGAGTCGGCAACTGCTGCGCCGCTGCCAGGCTTATCTGCAAGAGCTGTGGGGAGGTCAGTCCACTGGAGTCTGACCTAGGGCAGGCCCGGCCCATCCGACTTGGCCAATACCTGGGAAACGCCCTCACTCGGCAGCCTGCGCCGCCTGACATCCTCCCAGTTGCAGCCCTCCCCAGCCGCTATGCAGCTCAGGCCCGCCAAAGGGGTATTGTGCAGTGGATCCCGCCAGTTGAAGGTCAGCTCCCCCTGTTGGTGTTCGACCCTCATCTCTGGCCTGCCTGTTCTTGAGAAGGGAGAAGGGGCAGTTGCAGCTCTGGATTCTCCACGCGGGTTAGCTCCCAGCGAAAGGGATCCCCACCCCGTCGCTGCCAATTCAATTGGAAGGGTTGCTCCAAGGCGTTCACCTGATCTCGCGTCAGGTTGGCCAAGGGGCCGCCGGAGCCCTCGATAACAAACCAGAGGGTGGCCCGTCCTTGGCGACTGGGATCCCCTAGGTCGAGCTGCACCTGCAGCGCTTGGGGTTGGAGGCGCAAGCGAAAAAATTGGCCGAAGATCTCGCGGCTGTAGGCCAGCGCCCGCTGCTTGTTCAGGCCCCAACCATCGCTATAGGCCTCAGATACCAACATCTCCACCTGATCCCAGTTGCGCTGCTCCACCGCCCGCAGCAATCTCTGGGTGTGGGCCCGGATTTGCCGCTCGGGCCGCCCGTAGTGCCAAAAGGCGCCCCCTGCAATGGCCAGGACGACGGATCCCACCACCCCCCAGCGCAGCCAGGGGGGAAGGGGTGAAGGGGGAGAAGAGACAGAAGCAGACAAGGGATCCCTCTTGGGCAGTAGGGGGATTGCTCCCTCTAGCCTACGGGATCTACATGTGAGAAGATCAAAGCCTGACCCCGAAATCTGTGCAGCCTCTGCCGGTCACAGCACGCTCCCGAAATTTAGCCAACCGGTCATGACCAAGTCCACCGACCGCCTGCTGCTGGAGTTTGAGCAGCCTGTTGCCGCCCTGGAGCAACGAATTCAAGAAATTCGGGCCTTGGCAGAAGAAAACGACATCGATGCTTCTGAGCAGATTCGCCAATTGGAAGCCAAAGCCGAAGAGCTGCGCCGCGAGATCTTCAGCCAGCTCACGCCAGTAGAACGGCTCCAGGTGGCCCGTCACCCCCGCCGCCCCACCACCCTGGATTACGTACAGACCATCTGTGACGACTGGTTTGAGCTGCACGGGGATCGCCACGGCCAGGACGATCCAGCCATTGTGGGCGGGTTGGCCAAGCTGGGGGATCAGCCGGTGATGATCCTCGGCCACCAAAAGGGTCGCGACACCAAAGACAACATCCACCGCAACTTTGGGATGCCCAATCCTGCCGGCTACCGCAAAGCCCTGCGGCTAATGGAACATGCCCACCGCTTCGGCCTGCCCCTGCTCACCTTCATCGATACGCCGGGGGCTTACCCAGGCGTTAAGGCGGAAGCCGAGGGCCAAGGAGAGGCCATTGCCACCAACCTGCAGACCCTTTTCCGGCTGGAGATCCCCATCATCTGCACTGTCATCGGCGAAGGGGGATCGGGCGGAGCCTTGGCCATTGGGGTGGGCAACCGCATCCTGATGTTCGAGCACGCCGTCTACTCCGTGATCTCGCCGGAAGGCTGCGCGGCTATTCTCTGGAAGGATGCCAAGAAGGCTCCCCAAGCGGCGGCAGCCCTGCGCATTACCGCCCAAGACCTGCTGCAACTGGAGGTGATCGACGAGATCCTGCCAGAGCCGGTTGGCGGCGCCCACCGCGCGCCCTTGGAAGCTGCTCAAACCCTCAAAGAGGCTCTTCTCAGGCATCTCAAGGAACTTTCTAGCCTGAGCGGGCGAGAATTGCGCGAGGAGCGCTACCAAAAGTTTCGCCGCATGGGAGCGTTTCTGGAGCTTTCTGAATAGACTTATGCATCCCTGATTTATAGTCGTTTCAGATTAGGGTGAGACACCTGGGCCATTGATCGCGCCAGCGGGACGGAGTCCTTGAAAAGCCTTTTGGCCTCCTGCATTATTGCTCTGCAACGCCGATGCGACCAACATTTTAGGCGTGGGTGCAGTGTCCTGGTTTGAACTGAAATGACTATATTTGGGGTTTAATTTGGGGTTTATTCGAGGGGATAGGCCCTTTAGGAGCTGCTCTGGGATGAACTTCCGAAAGCACTCCGCGCCCTCAACCTGACTAAGAGGGGGCTAACTCCTACCAGGTTACCCGATCCCGCAGCTGCTCAATCCGGGCTGGGCCAATGCCATTGACCCGTTGCAGATCCTCCAAAGAGGAGAAGGGGCGGGCCTCGATAATGCGCTGCGCCAGGGCGGGGCCAATGCCGGGCAACTGTTCCAGCTCCGCCGCCGTGGCCGTATTCAGGTTAACGCGAGGGGATCCCCCAGGAGACGCCACCGGAAAAGCAACCGATGGGGAAGGGGATCCCGCCTCAGGAGGAAGAACGACCTCGACTTCCAGCAGCTCCGGCTCCGGTTCAGGCAAGGAAGCGGCAACGGGGACGGGGTTGGGGCAGCGACGGGATCCCTCTTCTGCCTGCTGTTGCAAGCGGTGGCTGGGGCCAAAGCGGGCATCGGCAATGAGCCGGTCGAACTCCCGCACAAAGTGATCCACCACTCGGCTATTGCGGATGATCAGGAGGTTTTCATCGTTGACGTGATTGGCGGCCATCGACCAGTTGTGGGATCCGGTGATCACCGTGGCCTGAGGAGTGCCGGGATCGATGATGGCAAACCTATGGTGCAGCTTATCGCCGGGGGCGAGGTTGGGTATGCCTACAGACTGGGCCGGCAGCGTCCAGGGCAGGCGCGCCGCCTCCACCTGGCACTTTTCGTCGGGGAGCAACAGCCCCCACATCTCCAGGGTGCGGCTGTAGTCGCGGAAGGCAAAGCCGGGATCGAACACCCCGCGGATCTCCACGTTACGCTCCTGGCGCAGTTGCCTGAGCTGGTTGGCAATGCCCGGATCCGTAAAGACGAACAGAGCCAGATCCACCTGTCGCCGGGCTTGGGCCAGGGCGGCGGCGATGATGCCGTTGGAGGTGGCTTCATAGGGCAAGGAGCGGCTGGCAGGAGAAAAGTGAACCCCCACAATGGCATCGCCAAGGTACACCGTTTCCAGGGGACGCTTGAGCTTCTGCACGCCGAAGCGGCTATCGGGCAGGCCGCCAGGACCATCGCCCCACATGAGATCGAATTCCTCGGTGTAGAGGCGGGCCAGCTCCGGGCTGTCCAGCAGCAGCAGATGGTTGGCATTGCCGACACTGCCAGGCGCATCAAAGTCCCCGTGAATATCAGAGAGGGTGAAATTGGCCGATCCGGTCAAGACTTTCTGCCCGTCGATCACCACAAATTTGTGGTGCATCAGGCCGCTGCCCTTGGAGCCATCGGCGGTATCATCCAGCCAGGGCACCCGCCCCCCATCCAGCAAGGCGTACACATCTCGGCTGGCAATCTCCTCGGGAGAAAACCGTCCATCGCGGTTCACATCCACCAGGTTGCGGTACTCCTCGAACTTGCGACGGCTGCGCTCGTCCAGCGCCCGCACTTCGGCAGGGGTGAGCTGGTGCCAGGCTCGCACGTAGGTGTTTTCAGTAATAAAACGCACAGGGATCCCCGCCTGCCGCCGCTCCACCAGAGCCTGGGCAATCAGGGGTAGGTTCAGCTCCTGCACGGCAATATCCACCGACTGCCGAGCGGAGCGAATCTGGGAAATGATCAACTCTTCCAGGTTGTAGCCGTAGCGGCGGATCTGGCGATAGGGATCCCGATAGGTGCTCTCGCGGCTTTGGTTGAACACCACCCGGATGCGGGGGTGCTGCGGCAGAGGGGCCAGGGTGGGCAGCTCCGGCTCTTGGGGGTAGGCTCTGGGCCGAGGACCCACCCAGTAGCCGATCAAGACCAGAACGAGAAGCAGAGCAACCCAGGGCAGCCAGCGGCGGAGTTGCCGCAACCACGACGGGATCCCGTTCATGGCCTTTCTCCTCTCCAGCAATCACACCCCCAGGATACCGAACTTTATCGCAGCCACTTCTGCGCGAAGGCGATCCCTGCTCTGCTCTACAGCTAACCGTGCGAGAGCGGCTGCTACCCCTAAGATGATGACAGATGTTTTAGAGTATTAACTTTTGTTATGAACTACAAAGCCCTCACCCTTGGGCTGACGGCGGCTGCTTGCTTAGCCTTGGTAGGCTGTGCCAGTTCCAGCAGCGATACGGCCATTGCCCCGCCGACGCCTACCCCAACTCTCTCTCCCAGCCCTACGCCGCTGCCCAACCTCGTCGCCGTTGCCGCCGCCAACCCCGACTTCAGTACCTTGGTGACGGCCCTGCAGGCAGCGGGCTTGGTGGGGACTTTGCAGCGGGAAGGTCCCTTCACGGTATTCGCTCCCACCAATGCTGCTTTTGCCGCTTTGCCCCCTGGCACGGTGGAATCTTTGCTGCGACCTGAGAACCGGGCAGAGCTGGTGCGCATTCTCACTTACCACGTGGTTCCTGGCTTGGCTCCTTCCAGTGCCCTCAGATCCGGCCAGCAGGTAACGACTTTGCAGGGATCCCCCGTCACCGTCACGCTTCTTGAGGGCGGACGGATTCGCATCAACAACGCCAACGTGATCGCCGCGGATATTCAAGCTTCCAACGGCATCATCCACGTCATCGACACCGTCTTGATCCCGCCTCGCTAGGGGTTTCGGGCATCATAGGATAAAGTCAAGTTCGGCGGTTGACCGAGGAGGCCCGGCGTGGAAAGGCCGAAGTGGGTAGCCATTGTTACAGGAATCCTGGCCATTACTCTGGGGGTGGGCTACTTGCTGCTGGTGCAGCTATTGGACTATCGCGGCGGCCAATTTTTGCCGGCACCACTGGATCCGCCAGGGATTCTGGGAGAGGGACTTAGGCTTTTGTTGGGGATCCCTGGCTCATTTGGCCGGTTGAGCTGAGGGTGTTTTTGACTCCCCGCTCCCTTCTCTGGTCTCTTGCTCAGCTACTTCTCAGCAAAGCTCTCGACAAAAAAGCTCTCGACAAAACTGTATGCTCAGCTACAGCAAGCCCTATGCTGGAGAAGCGACTCGGATGGCTCAGCAATTTTGGGTTGCTTGATTTGAAGATTTGGGCAGGCTGTGGGTTGGGATGGTGTTGTCGCGCTCCACTTGGGTGTGGTTATGGGCAGGGCTGGGTTTGGCGGCCCTGAGCCAATATCTGCAGTGGGTTGGCGGGATCTACAGCTTCGTGGCTCCCCACTCCGAGCCTCTTGCGGATCTGGTGGTGGGCGCCATCCTTGGGGGGACAGCAGCAGCAGGTCTGGCAGCGCGCCATTGGTGGCAGCAGGCTCGCCGACGGCAAAGTGCTCCAAGTCAGCGGACACAACCGCTGCGGCGGGTTAAGTTAACGCGGAATCAGGTGCAAGCCGATCTGGAAGATGCCGATCGCCTGATCCAGAAGCTGCAGAATGACATCAGTCGCCGTGCCCTGCGTGCCAAGCTGCAAGAGATCAATCAGCGGCTTAACCAGGAGGAATTGCATCTGGTGGTGTTCGGCACCAGTTCCGCCGGCAAGACCTCGTTGATCAATGCCTTGATGGGCCGACCAGTGGGCGAAACAGCCCCCACCCTGGGCACCACCCAGCAGGGATCCATCCACACCTACCAATTGGAGGGCTGGAACGGCCCCATTTCCCTTACCGACACACCTGGGCTGCTGACGATTGGGGGAGCAGGTGAAGCGGAAGCCCGCGCCCTGGCCCAGAAGGCGGATCTGCTGATCTTGGTGGTGGCCGGAGACCTGCTGGCTTCGGAATATGCCGAAATGCTGGAGTTGGCCCGGCTGGGCAAATCCGCCATCCTGGCCCTCAACAAAACCGATCAGATGCTGCCGGAGGATGTAGAGACCATCTTGGCCCATTTGCGCCGACGCACCGCCGGTGTTATCCCTGCCGAACAGGTGGTGGCCATCGCCGCTGATCCGGAGCCCCTCAAGGTTCGCTACTACTCCGAAGATGGCTCTGTGTGGGAAACTTGGGAGCCGCAGCCCCCCGAGACAGAGGCCCTCATTCAACAAATGGCTCACCTGCTGCAGCAGAAGGGATCCCACCTGCGCTTGGCCAATGCCTTGTTGCAAACCCGAACTCTCAGCGAAGCCGTCCAGCAGGCCCTCCAAGAAGAACGTCGCCAGCAGGGTCGTCAGATCGTGGAACGGATGCAGTGGGCCACCGCTGCTGCCCTGGCGGCAACCCCTCTTCCTGCTTTGGATGTGCTGGCAGGAGTGGCCATTCAGGCACGCATGATTGGGGAACTGCACCAGGTGTTTGACCGACGCATTACCTTACGCCGGGCCCAGCAAATCGCCCAGAGTTTGGCGCAAATGGTGGTGCAACTGGGGGGGCTGGAGCTGGCCACTCAGGCTTTGGGCTCTCTGCTCAAGGCCAGCCCCTTGATGGTGATGGGGATCCCCCTGCAGGCGGTGACAGGGGCCTACCTGACGCGGGTGGCGGGGCTCAGCTACCTAGAGTGGCTGTCTTCCGGGGATCCCTGGCAAGAGGAAATCCTGCAAGAGCGGGTTAGGCAGCAGCTCCAAAACCGTCATCCTCTGGCTTTTCTCACCCAACTGGCCCGCCAAGCCCATTCCAATAGCTAGTCGAAGCATCCATCTTTTCGCCGCCGCAGGCCCAACCTATCCCGTTCTCCGCCCGCCGCAGAAAATCCATTACACTGAGTACAGCTTTTTCTAACTTAACTTTGTAGAAGTTCTGTAGATTAGCAGGCTCCAGGTCACACAAGAGAGAACATTTGTACCAGCCATACTCAGTGTTGCCGGAAAAAGTTGCACAATTTGTTAATCACAAGTCAAGCCCAGTCCATCATTTTGTAGTCTGCTGCCCTAAACTGGCTCCGTTTGCGCCTTATGTCTTCCATCAACCCGACCTTGCCCATTCAGTGGATCGACGCGGATTCGGGAGAGGTGGTGGAAGAATGCCCTTGGGAGAGCAGTCCCCATCCGGGCACCTACGTCCAACTGGCAGAGCAGCACTACCTGGTTCTGGAAAAGCGTCATTCCTACCGGCTCCGGCAAGGCAAATACCACCTGTGTGGGATCCGCGCCCTGGTGCGTTCGGTCACCCCACCTCAGGAAGTGGGAAGGTTCCTGGGGGATCCCTCCTGTCGGTTTAATGCTCACTCGCCCTTGCTGCGTTGTGCCGTCAACCCCAGCGGGCCCTGTCAGGGCTGCCCCCACTACGAGCCAGCTCTGCGTTGCTAGCCCTCCAACTCCAGAGCCATGACCTGGGTGAGCGCACGGTTGGTCTTTTCGCGAAACTCGGCCACGCTCACCCGTCCCAGCAAATACACGGCCAGCAACATCACCGCTGCCTCCACCCCAAAGACGGTGGCATAGGCAAGCACTGAAGAAGTGGGGAAGAGAATGCGCCCCAGATCGAGCAAAGCCCCGCCGAGCAAGGTGGAAACCGCCTGGGACATGGCCTGGGCCAGTCCCCAAGCCCCGATAAAGGTGCCTGCCGTCTCCGCTGCCGTCAAATCCAACATGAGGGTAATGGCGCCATTGGTGGTGATCCCAGAAGCCAAACCAAACAGGATCATGCACAGTTGCAACAGCCGTGAATTGCCTGTAAACCCTGATGCAATGGTCAGCCCAAAAGAGATGGCCACCAGCAGACAGCCCAGACGGGCCGTTGTCTGTTTGCCCAGCTTGGGCACAATGAAAAATCCGGTCAGCACAATCCCTGCCAAAATACCCAGGCTCCAAAAGGCATTGAGCTGGGTGCTCTGGGCCACCGTCATGCCAAACACCTCGCCGCCGTAGGGTTCTAGGATCGGCTGTTGGATAAACAGGCCCATGGTCATCAACACCAAGAAGCCGAAAAAGATCAGGGTTTGGCGGCTGGCGGTCAGCACCTTGATGGCCGTGCCAAGGGTGATTTGGTCTTCCCGTCCGGCCAGGGTGGAACGGGATCCGTAGCGGGAATAGCGCTTTTCCACCCCCCAGGTGGCAACCACCCCCAGCAGGATCACCACGGCTGGAATGATGATGAAGAGGCGATTAATGGTGCTCTGCAGGTTGTCCGGATCCAAGCCCCGCAGCAGAACTGCCGAGCCAATGGCCCCGCCGGCAATCCCCACCATCAACATAGACCAGACGATCCCCACCAACTTAGAGCGGTTGTCCTCCTCTGACACATCCACCAGCAGAGCCGCAAAAGGCGTGGAGCAGGCGCTGAGGCAGAGACCATAAAGGGCAAACATCAAACAGGCCAAGCCTATCCAGCCATAGGTGGCTCCAGACCAGCCCGTAGCCGCAAAGCTATCCCCCAAACCCCACACCACCTGCACCCCCAGGAAGATGCAGACCGCAAACAGCACCGATCCCAGACGCACATAGCCGGTGCGATGCAGGCCAAACAGGGGCTTGGCATCCGAGAGCTGCCCAAACCAAACCCGAGCCGGGGAGACCAACTGGTGCATGGCCAGGGATCCCCCCACCACCGTTGCCGGGATGGCCAGCAGATCCGTGTCGATCATGACGCGGTTCAGCACTCCCAGAGTGAGCAGCGACATCATTCCCAAGCCCATCTGAAACAGGCCCAGGCGGAACATAACATGCAGCGGCAAGGGCTGAACCTGCGCCTGAGGCTCTGGAGAAGTTGAAGTTACAGAAGCGTTGACCTCGGGATCCCGGCGAATACTGGCCATGATCTGGAATGATTCGAAAGGGTGCTACAGCTTTTTATCGTAGCCCAGGCAGCCTGGGATCCCGGCAAAAGCATGGGGTTGCCAAAAGCGAAACCGCCACGTCCTCTCCCCTTTTGGGAGCTATTGTCAGGGTATAGTCCCCCAATTTCCAATCCTCAGGAATATTGCTATGCGCGCCCCCATCCCCTGGCTGCTGAGTTCACTGAGCTGGGTGGGCATTTCCCTGGCCGGAGCAGCCCTCGTCCCTACACTGATGGTGTCCACCTCGCAGGCAACCCCTATGGATTTTCCCCTCCACCAGTCCCTTTCTTCCCCCTCGCCTTCAGAGTGGGCAGAGTACTTGGCCTACAGGCAGGTGATTGACCAGACGATCTCCATGACCTGGGATCCGCAAGCGCGAGCCTTGGCAAAGCAGTATGGGCTGGATATCGTCAACATCACCTGGGAAGATACCGGACGCCACAAGGGATCCGCCCTTGGCCCCAACATCAGCGACATGACCATCCAGGTACAACAGCTCAACCCCAGAACGGGCCGCTACGAGCTGAGCCTGATGCCGGTGATCCGCTACCCCAACTTTGCCGATCTGTCTGCCGACCTGCCCCTCGACAGCCTGCAGGTGCTGGTGGGCAACGAAAAAGGAAAACCCCTGCAACCCGTGTCGTTGCGAGAGCTGCTGGGGAATCTGCGCCGCTACTTGCACGATCCTGGCTCCTGGGCCGGCAACCGCAACTCTCTGCTGGCCCCACGGGATAGCCATGTGTTGGTGAGCGCCCAAGCTGCCTTTTTGCCCATCCCTGCCGGGGGATCCGCTCAATTCAACCCAGTGCTGTTCAACTACCAATCACATCCCGGTAACCCAGCCGTACTGGCCATTTTGGCCACCCGCGAGGGCACCAGCATTACGGTGATCGAGAACCGCACCGAAGATAGGGTGGGCGGGGCTATTTGGGGCCAGCGCCTTTTCTTCAACCAAAATGGTGAACGGGCCAGCCTCACCGGGCAGCGCCTCAGCGATTTTCGGGCTGAGCAAGCCGCCGACCCAACCCCCAGAGATCCCCATTCGGCGGAAGTAGCAGAAGAAGCCCTGAACCTGGTGATGGTGATCCAAGTGCCTCTTCATCAGCGGCAGCCGCCGCGAAGGGAAGTTGAGGATATCTCTGTCAAGTTTTTCGGACCCGCAGCCGACCTGGCCGGCCTCAGCAATGTAGAAGCCGCTGTCATTGGACATGGGCCGGTGGAAGGCCCCTTCACCGAGGTCAACAACCTCGACATCGAGCGGGATCCCCGCTTTCCCATTCGGGTCACGGTCCAGTTCTACAAAGCCACCGACAATGGCGTGGTCTCTGCTGAAGACATGGCCCAAATCCACCATCAAATTGCCCGCGTCTATCGAGAGGCCGACTATGTGGGCAGCTTGGTGATTCAGGGGGATACAGGCCGACCTACGGAGTACGACCGTGATGCAGAGACAGAGCGCCCCTTTCCCTTTCCTGGGTGGCCGTGGCGTTAGGGCCTGCTGCGCATTTTTCCCACAGCCTGCAAGCGAGGGGCAGCATCTTCTCGCCCTAGAGTTTCTCTACTACACTGACAACTGACCTGGTGCCAAGAGGAGGGGGTGTCGGCCCGATATCCTCGGCAAGGTCAGGGTCTGCAGAGACAGTTGCCAAGGTCTCATTTCTTGAGGCCATGGTGCTTGTCTGTGCCAGCTCTTGCCCAAGGCAGTGGGGAGCTTTTCCTGCAACACTATGGCTGACGCAGTTCCCGTTCGGCGCTACGACCTGTTTGTGCAGGCTTCCCGGCTGCTGCAGCGCTACCGGCAGCTCACGCCGGAACTGCGTCCCATAGGGCTGGAGGTGGCCCTGGCCATCCAGTATCACCGCGCTCAGGCCGGATCGGGATCCCTGCTGCCTTGGGTGGGATCCCCTCGCGGATTACCCTTGCAGCAAGTGGCCCAGCGCATTTGCGACCCGTTTTACAGCAAAACCCACCCTCTTTTACCGACCCTACCCGAAACCGGCGAGCCTTTGGTGTGGCCTCTGTTCAACCAGGGGGAAAACGGTTTGATCCGGCCCCTGGCCCCGAGCAAAGTGGGCGGGAAACTGGCGGAACGGCGCTGGCTCAAAGCCTGCAACAGCCAGGAAGGGATCGGCTGTCATGCCTTGGCGGCCCACCTGTGGCAAGACGAGCGCTTTTTGGCCGAAGACCGGGATCTCTGTCCTTTCCGCCTTTATGACGGGCGCTACCCCTTGAGCGTGGATCAAGGGCGACAGACTTGCGGCTTTGACGATCACCCCTGTGGCTGGCAGCCGGGACACCCCAAAATGTTGCAGGTGGTGGGCAAAGGCAAACAGGCCGAGATCCTGCTCCCCCACTGGACGGATGACATGTGGGCGATGCTCATTCCCTCCCATCGTCCGCTGCCGATTTACCCGCTCTTGGTGATGCTTTACTTTGGCCAAGAAACTTTGCAAAAGGGGCGGAGCAGCCTCTCCATCGAGCAATTTCGTCTGGATTTTCAGTTTAGCCAGTCTCAACTGCGCCTGTTGTTCGACACCCACCCTGAGCACCCCTTGAATCGACACCTGCTTACCTGGGCTCAGCAGCCAGAGGTGGAGTGGGGATCCACAGAACTCTTGCCCCAGATGCCGCCCCTCCTGCATCAACCTGCTGGGGGCAAGGTGGTTTTGGATCCCGATGAGCCGCCCCAGTTCCGCAGCAGTGGGATCCCTCACAGCGCCGGGACAGACCCGCTGATGGCAGAACGCCGCCGTCGCCGTCAGTTGGAGCGCAGCGAGCGCCACAACGAGATCTTGCACCAGTTTCGCCGCTGGTTCCGCCTGGCAGGATTGGAAGTCCGGGAGGATCAGCATACCTTTGACTTTTTGGCCGTGGCGGACGGGCACCTGCTTTTGGCCGAAGTGAAGCTCCTGCACCACAAGGATGCGGCAGAGGCTTTGCAGGAAGTGGTGGGACAGTTGCTCTACTACGAGCGCTTTGCCCTTGGCCCCTGGATCGAGCAGGGCTTTTCCGTTCAGAAGGCCGCCGTTTTCGATGGGCCACCGCCGGATCCCTATGTGCGATTTCTAGAAGACCTGGGCATTGCCACCTACTGGATCAACGAGCAGCAGATGATCGATGGGCCAGAAAACTCTTTACGCCTGCTGCGCCAGATGGGGGTGCGGGTACGACCGGATCCCGAATTGGGGGATTAGGGGAAAAAGCCTGCCCATGTTCTCCCCTGAGTTTTGACTCAGGCGGGGGTAACTTCTTGTCTTCTTAAGCGTACCTTAGCTGCCCCTTTACTCAGATTCCTTCCTCAAGATGGTATCCATACAGACGGTAAAAATACGGGATCCTTTGAAGTTTCGGGAGGAGTGAAGCAGATGTGGTCTAGGGTTACTTCGCGTCGTGTTGCCCAATCAATTGCGGTGCTAGTTTTTGGTTTGGTGCTTTTGGTTTCTCTGCAAGGGTTCGGCTCCAGAAGAACTCTTTTGCCAATACTTACACCTGTGCCCACACCGACCCCGACTTCAACACCCACAGCCACGCCAACACCGACGCCCACGCCGGGAGGCTGTGATCCCAACGCCAACCTGATCCCAGTTGGCACTGTCCAGGGCACTGGCTTCACTTCCCCCCTGGTGAACCAAACAGTCACGGTTTCTGGAATCGTAGTAGGAGACTTTGAAAATGAGGGGGTGGCTGGCCAAACCTATCTCCAGGGCTACTACCTACAAGATGATGGTGACGGGAATCCCGCCACATCAGATGGCATCTTCGTTTTCAGTGGCACAGCTAATAACGTCAGGCTTGGGGATAGGGTTCAGGTGACCGGAACGGTTGCTGAGTTCCGCCAGCAAACCCAGCTCTCCAACGTCACCAGCTTTACTGTCTGTAGCTCTGACAATCCGTTGCCGGCCCCAGTGCAGATCTCTCTACCGCTGACTGCGGAGCAAAGGGAAGCTCTGGAAGGAATGCTGGTCACATTTGGAAATCAGCCCCTGTTTGTAACCGACTCCTTCTTGCTGGGACGCCACGGGGAGCTGAGTGTGGCCACAGAGCGGTTGTTCACTCCTACGCAAATTGCGGCTCCCAGCCAGGCAGCTGCCATTCAAGCGGAAAACGACCGAAAGCGGATTCGCATTGATGACCGGCTGCTCACCCAAAACCCAGATCCGGTTATCTACCCCACTCCGGGTGGCCTGAGCGCGGCTAACACTGTGCGCGGCGGCGATCGCGTCAGCAACATCACCGGGATCATGACCCAGTTGCGAGGCCGGAATGTCAGTGGCGATGTGGATGCGACCATCGACTACCGTATCCACCCCAATGATCCCAACAACTTGCCCAGGTTTACAGCCACCAACCCTCGCCCGCAAAACCCACCCTCAGTAGGGGGCTCCCTGAGGGTAGCTAGCTTTAACCTGTTCAACTACTTCAACACCTTCGGCAACGCCTGCTTCCCCAATAACTCCTCCTGTCGGGGAGCCAGCAACGCCACCGAGTTCACCCGCCAGCGGGATAAGCTCATCGAGGCTATTCGCCGCATGGATGCCGATATCGTAGGCCTCAACGAGTTAGAAAACGATGGATACGGTTCGAATAGTTCCATTCAGGATTTGGTGAACGGGCTCAACCAGGTCATGGGGGCAGGAACCTACGCCTTTGTGAATGTTGGAGTGCCCAACCTGGGCGGCGATGCCATCACCAACGGCTTTATCTACAAGCCAGCTACGGTTGAAATTGCCCCCGGCACTAACCCGGCCTTCCTGGACACAGGGGAATTCACCCAAGGCCCCGGACGCTTCCATCGTCCTCCTCTGGCTGTAACCTTCCGGCAGCGGAGCAACAACGCCACCTTCACTGTTGTGGTCAACCACTTCAAGTCCAAGGTTTCTCCCTGCGATCCTATTGACAACGATCCCTTCCAAGGCAATTGCAACGGCAACCGCACCCGGGCCGCTCAGCAACTCTTGAGCTGGCTCGCCACCAATCCAACTGGCTCCACCGATCCGGATGTGTTGATTATGGGGGATCTCAACTCCTACGCTATGGAGGATCCGATCAAAACTCTGGAGGCGGGCGGGTTCATCAACCTCAATGGCTCCAACAGCTACTCCTTTAGCTTCCAAGGACAGTGGGGATCTCTGGATCATGCCCTGGCCAACAGCAGTCTGAGACCCCAAGTTACAGGCTCAGCTAAGTGGCACATCAACGCTGATGAGCCCGTGAGCTTGGACTACACCCTGAGCTTCAAGAGTCCCTCTCAGCAGAGCCTCTTCTACGCCAGCGATCCCTTCCGCTCTTCCGACCACGATCCGGTGCTCGTTGGCTTGAACCTGACTCCGGCCCCAACACCGACGCCGACGCCCACACCGACACCGACGCCCACACCGACACCGACGCCCACACCGACACCAACTCCTCCTTCCGTTAACCTGCTTTTGACCGAAGGCTTTGATAACTGCAACCCTGCTCCAGCCGGCTGGCAGATTGTGGATGTGGACGGCGACACCAGTCGTTCCTGGCGTTGTGTCAACTCCCTTGCCGAGGCCAACGCTTTCAACGGTCAGCAACCGGGTAATGACTGGCTGATCACTCCTCCTCTGAACCTGGCTTCCGTCAGCAACCCAGTTCTGACCTTCCGCAATCAGAGTTCTTTTAGCGATAACGGCCTTCCTCCTTCGCAACAACTAAGCGTTCTTTACTCCACCAACTACAGCGGTGCAGGCACTCCAGCGGCAGTGAATGCAGCCACTTGGACTGCTCTGACGATTCCCACTCTCTCTACGGGCAGCTTCGTCGACTCCGGCCCGATTTCTCTGGCTGGGATCCAGCCTTCCAACCGTGTTTACATTGCCTTCCGCTATCGCTCTTCTGGTACAGCTTCCGGCTCGGCCACTCGCTGGCGGGTGGATAGTGTCAACATCTCCGGGAACTAGGTGTGGGATCCTAGTGCTAACCTGAGTCTGATTGGCAGTGGCTGGGAAAGTGGATCTGCTTCCTCAGCCGTAACGCTCTCCTATGTGGTCTTGGCCGGGATCCACCGTTGCTCAGCGGGTTTCGAGCAGAGGGATTGACTTTTGGAGCACGGACTAAAGGGAGAGGAGCCGGGGGTGGTTGCCTTTGGCGGCACGGAGCGCTTAAGACACTTCGGGAGAAAAATGGTTGAGGATCCGGGGGGATTGCAATGTCCTCGTCTCAATCGAAATGACCTCATTATGGGATCCCCACCTGGGCGCAGATTTGCCCCTGTCGGTCGAACAACGTCACCGCCAACAGCAGGGATCGACCGGCATACTTTTGCACATAGCCTGTGGCTCGCTCCAGGATTTGACGGGCCAACTCCTGCATCACGGGTGCTGCCCAGCCAAGGCCATCCAGATGGTGCACCGCTGCCTCTACTGTCCGCAACTCCAGCACTTGCCGTGCCTGTTCTGCCGTTCCCCCACGCCGGATCAGGGCTGCCGCCAGAATTTCCAAGCGGGCATCGGCCACGTGGCTGGAAGTGGTGAAGATCCCCCCTGCCAGCTTGATCAGCTTGCCGTGGTAGCCGATCAAATGAATGGACTCCGCCCCCCGCAGCGCCGCTTCCACCAGCAACGGCCCTATCCAATTGGCTACTCGCAGGATCTGGTCTTCCGGGATCCCTTGCCCCAGCGCCACCTGCTGCCCATGGCTGCCCACGCAAAAGATCAAATGCTTGTGCCGCTCCAACTTTTGTTGCAGCTCTTGGCGGGCTTGCTCTAAGCTCTCAACACTTGAGGAAGGCTCCACCTCCGCCCGCGTTCCCAACAGGGCCAGCCCTTCCAGCACCCCAAAAGCAGCATTGGAGGTGCGCTCGGCCAGCAGCTTTCCTTCCGGCAAAATGATGCGCACCCGCAGGCGGCAGCCCTCTGGGATCCCGGGCAAAAGATTGATCTCAAACAAACGGCGGGCATAGGCATAAATGGCCGGGCTGCCATCGGTGCGTCGCCCCAGCCCTTCCCCGGCTTCCAAGATCAAGGGGGGATCCTCGGGATCCCTCTCCTCCAACCTCACCCAAGCCCAGACCGGTGTGTCGCGGGTGAGATCCAGGTGGGGGCCGGGATCCGAGCGGGTAATGGCCAGAGCTGTTGTCTTCTCCAAGGCAGCTACCTGCTCCACCGGGATCCGGATCCAAGCCTCAAGGGACTGGGGCTCAGCCTGCACCGCAATCGCCAAGCGCCCCCCTTCCTTCTCCAAAGGGATCCCCAGAAGGTGGTGAAGAGCAGCCCTGGCCGAGGCAACGGCGAAAACGGGCAAGGTATAGCCCCGCGGTCGGGATCCCTGAACAGCATCCTGCATCTGCACAGCTTTTTGCTTCGGAAATGGATGACCGGAAAACCAAAATCTCCGGAAAATGCACACCTCAATTGTGGCTTGTGAGAGAACCCAGGAGTTTCGGGGAACACCTCCCGGAAGCAATCGTTAAATGATCTGGGGGAAGAAGAGGGGATCCGAAATTTGCCTTTTTCAATGAAGGTAGTCGAAAACTGGGGCAGCTATGAGCGAAGCAGTGCAGCACTACCTTGAGCGTCTGGAGTCGCAAATACAGGAGCTAAAAGCTGCCATCGAGCGGATGCCCGAGCAGGTGGTGGCTGTTCTCCTGGCTACCCAAGAAGCCAAAAAAAACACCCCCGCCCCCTCCCGTTACAGCGTTCTAATCTCAGACTTGGTGGAAGATGGCAGCCACAACTTCCTGCTGGATGATGAACCCACCGTGGTGAGCAACCGCAGCATGGGGCATGAGCTGGCCCCCGAAGCCCAAATACAGCGCCTGAGTGCCCAGTTAACCGCTGCCTACAACCGCATTGCCGCTCTGGAAGAGCAGCTCTTGGCCCAGCGCTTGCAACACTAGACTAAACCACTAAACTGACACTCATCTAGCAAGGCTTCAGCGGGGGGCAGCAGAGGGCTTGCCTTTGCGTTGCACATCCTGCATCTGGAAGCCGTGTTTGCGCAGCTCTTGATCCAGCACCAGCTCGTTTTCCACGTGATCCACAAACAACACGCCGTTGAGGTGGTCGATTTCGTGCTGGATCACCCGCGCCAGCAAATCGTCCGCTCGAAGGGTGCGGGGCCGCCCCGTTTCATCCTTAAACGAAACCACAATCCCTTCTGGGCGCACGACCTCGCAAAACACCCCCGGAATGCTTAGACAACCCTCCTGCCCGGCAACGGCCTCGCCAATGTACTCCCGGATCTCCGGGTTGATCAGCACCAGCGGTGACACCTCCGGCTTATCGGGATAAAGATCCACCACAATCATGCGCTTGGGAATGCCAACCTGCGGAGCCGCCAGACCAATCCCATCAAAGCTGTACATGGTCTGCAGCATGTCCCGGGCAAGCTGGCGGATCTCGTCGTTGACCTGGCTGATGCGCTTGGCCGGCTGCCGCAGCACCTTGTCCCCCATGCGATAAATGTGCAGGGGCGGATGCTTCAGCTTCACTTTGGGAACGGCAACAGAAAGGGTAGCCACCATCCGGCAGATCTCTTCAGAATAAACAGCAGGTATCGGGTCTGGATCCCCATTCTACATTCAGTCCTGGTTGTGCTGAAACCATTGTTGCCTAGCTCTCCTCTCCCTTTGGAGAGGGGGTAGGGACCTGTTTGGGATGATCATGGCTCAGGGTTGCCGTCGCCAGCCTCTGGAAGTCGTTGGGCCTGTTGGTCAATTCCCTGCTTAAAGCCCAAGGCCACCAAAATATTGGAGAGGGTGAGAAAAGCCTCTGCCCCTCCATGCAAGGGATCCACATTGGCCAGGGAAGTGCCGTAGTGCATCTGAGCGTACAGCCCTGCCGGGATGCTGACGGCCACAAAAAGCAACAACAGCCAAAATCCAACCAAAGCCAAACGTGGGATCCGGCGCAGCCGCGACAGAAAGAATAAAAAGACCAAGTAAGGGAACAGAGAGAGGGCAAATAAACTGTTCATCGCCTAGTCGGGATCCCCCTTCTGTGCAGGCTCATCCACCCTTTCAGCTCGCCAAATGCAGTAGGCAGCCCAAGCCAGGGTACAGTTGCCCAGCAAGGTGAAGCTGGCCTGTGCAGTGACCACCCAGTCCAACTTGGGGTCGTTGTCAAACCAGTGCCAGGTGATTGCGCACATTGCCCCCGACAAAGCGGGCAGCATCGCCCAGCTCAAACTTCGCCATTCGGGCTGGCCCACCCGCTCCCCAAATTGCCACACGAGCACAATAGCAGCGATCCACTCCAAGACGCTGGCAATGTGAATCCACCAGGTGGGAAGCGAAAGGGCGTGCATCAGGCGCTGAGGGAATGACGCAGCAGTTGGCGGTAAGTGGCCTCCTGCAACAGCATTTGCTTGTGCAGTTTGACCAAAATGTCTTTGGCCTGCTCGGGGCTCATGCGAGAAACCAAGGTCTCGAAAGCCCGCTGGCGAAATTGCTGCTCCAAAGAGAGCTCTAGCGTCTCATCCATCATTATCACCTCAGGGTGCTCAGGTAGAGAGGTCTGCAAAGAGTTCCAACAGCGCAGATCTGGCCAGGTAGTGCAAGCAGGATAATACATATCTTAACAAATCGCAACAACGTGACAAGATGCCGGATCTCGACGTGCCGGAAGGGAGCTTGGCCGAGGCGAGGGCAGAGAACCTCAACCCAGTGGCAGAAAAAGTACAGGCCCGTCAAGTTGGACAAAGGTGCATTTTGGATGGGGAAGGGGGAAGATTTTCCGGCAGGGATCCCTTTACATCCTTTCACGTTGTGCGACTTAGCAAGGCTCCATGATAGAAGTGAAGTACTCTGGAGCTTTGTTGCCACCCTTGCTGATTGGTAACTTACTTTGCTTGAATTGCCATGACCATTTTTGTGGGGAACCTAAACTATAAAGCCTCAACAGAAGAACTGAAAGCTTTCTTCCAGCAGAGGTGGAACGTTAAGTCGGTTACAATCCCGATAGACCGAGAGACAGGTCAGACACGAGGCTTCGCGTTTGTGGATCTGGCAACCGAAGCTGAGGAGGACGAAGCCATCGAGAGCGCGAACGGGCAGGAATTCATGGGCCGGCCTCTGCGTTTGGATCGAGCCAGGCCCCGCCGCCAAGCCTAAGCAAAGATTGTTCAACCCTGGGTTTGCCATTCTGGACAACCAAAGGACTCCGTCCCGCTAACGCGAACGGCAAGGTTTATCCCAACAGATGGGAGAGCTGCAAAGTCTCCAAGAGCGCCCAAGATGGTAAGGTTGCTACATCTTTCCGACATTCATCTGGGCAGTGGTCTTGCCTACGGCCACATTAACCCAGCTACCGGCCTGAATACCCGTTTGGAAGATTTTGTAGCTTCTTTGCGCTTGTGCATTGACCATGCTCTCAACCAAGCGGTGGATCTGGTGTTGTTTGGGGGCGATGCTTTCCCCGATGCGACACCCCCCCCTCTCCATCAAGAGCTTTTTGCCCAACAGTTTCGCCGCCTGGCCGATGCAGGGATCCCAACCGTCCTGTTGGTGGGCAACCACGATCAGTACGGGCAGGGACAGGGAGGCAACAGCCTGGCTATCTACCGCGCTTTGGGGGTCTCAGGCTTTATTGTGGGGGACAGACTGGAAACTCATCGGATCGAAACTCGCGGTGGCCCGGTGCAGGTGACCACTTTACCTTGGCTGAGTCGCTCTGCTCTACTCGCCCAACAGGAAAGCTTGGCGCTTGAAGGGGAAATCCTCGCGCATCAGCTCCTGCAGCGCCTCCGCCTAGCCCTAGAAGGGGAGATCCGCACCCTGCAGCCAGGGATCCCGGCGATTTTGTTGGCTCACGTCATGGTGGAGACAGCCCGCTACGGAGCAGAACGCCATCTTTCGGTGGGCAGAGGATTTACGGTGCCCCTTTCGCTGCTGGCTCGGCCTGCCTATCAATATGTTGCCTTGGGGCATGTACACCGTCACCAGGTGCTGTGTCGGGATCCCTTGATGCTCTATCCCGGCAGCATTGAGCGGGTGGATTTTGGCGAAGAAAAAGAGGAAAAAGGCTGTGTGCTGGTGGAAGTCACCCCTACGGGGGCCAGCTATGAATTTTTGCCCCTGCCAACCCGTACCTTTCACACCATTCGCCTGGATCTGAGCGCAGATCCACCCCAGCAGGCGCAGTCCAAGCTGCTGGCCGCCATCGCCAAGGCCCCCGTGGCCGGCTCCATCCTGCGGTTGATCTACCGCATACGGCCCGACCAGCTAGAGTGCATTGATGAGCGGGCTCTGCACAACGCTCTTGCCCCTGCTTTTAGCTACACCATCGCCCCAGAAGTGGTCAGCCCCAGCCGCATCCGTCTGCCGGGATGGGATCCCAGCCGACTTGAGCCCCTGACGGCTCTGGAGCAGTATCTGGCCGACCGCAGCGATCTGGCCCCCTTGCACAACGATTTGCTGGCCGCGGCCCGTCAGTTGTTGGAGGAATATGTGGATCCTTTACAAGACTGGGCCCCCAACTGGGAGGAGCTGGGATCTTCAAGCCTTGCCCCAGTGGAAGAGGAGCAGTTGCCTTTGTTTTGATTGGTTTTGAGATGCTCTCTTTGTCGCCTCAGGGTTCATAGGGGTGGGGATGGGGGATCCCTGTGGAAGAAATCAGGACAGGAGTGCTTGCCAAGGCTGCGGGCTCCTCAAGCTTCAAGTGATCTAAATCACTTCGAAATGGCAAAAAGCAACACAAACTGGGAATCGGGTTGAAGACGTTGGCAACGACGGCATCAGCTCACTCACAGGGAACTGACTCAGACTGGTAGACCTCACACTGCCAGTCTTTTTTTGTTTAGGGCCTGGGGGCTGTGAAGTCGCAGCGAGCGGGGGATCCCTTTCTAGCATTCATGAAATTCCCATCTTCTTTTCTATAGAGTCAGTCTATTAAATCTATAGAGTCTGTATATTAAAAGACAAATAACGATCTGTTCTCGGCAGAGGCTACCAATTTGTCAAGTGGGCGTCAAGTGTGCCAAGTGTACAGAAGGTTAGTTCTCAGGGAATTTATTTTCTCACAACAATAGGTATGCTGTAGAAACAGCATACTATGGAGAAGTAGGTTCTATGGACAGTATCCTTTGGTTTCTCTTGATCGGAGCCCTGGCGGGTTGGCTGGCAGGGAATATTCGACGCGGTTACGGATTTGGATTGATAGGCAACATAATCGTTGGTGTTTGCGGGGCATTTTTTGGCGGGTTCCTCTTCGATTTGCTTGGCCTGTCGGCTACAGGTCTTTTGGGAAGTTTGTTGATGGCTACCGTTGGGGCTTTGGTTTTGTTGGCGTTAATTGGCTTCGTTCGTCGGGCTTGATCTTTAAACTGCTCGCAAGAGTTTGCGTTTTCGTTGCAATCTTGATTGAACATTTACTGGATTGAACATTTACTGGAGAAGGAGAATTTTTATGAGCATTCGTGTTCTTTCGGCAGCGATGATTGGCTTAGCCATCCCCAGCATGGGTCTGTTGACAATGCCATCTGCTTCTGCCCAGCACTTGTTTGATTTGGGAGTGCGCCAACTGCAGCCGGGCACCATCATTCCCGTCCAGAGCTTCAAGGGAGAAGAGCCCCAGTACTTCAGTCCCAACAGCACCCACCCACTTACCCTGCGGGTAGCCCAGGACATCTACAACGGCAGCGGCCAATTGGCGATTCCAGCAGGCAGCGAGGTGCGAGGCAGCTTGCAACCGACTCAGGGAGGGGCCAGGTTCTTCGGCACGGCTTTGATTGCCAATGGGCGACTTTACTCGGTGCAGATGTCTTCTGATTTGATCCACTGATTTGATCCACACTGAGAAAGACCCGCGCCACTATTCTGCCGAAGCGATTGCTCAAGATGCAGCCATTGGTGCTGTGGGGGGTACGGTGCTGGGCTTGCTCACAGGAGGCGTTTCTGCTTTAGGGGTTATTGGCGGAGCTGGAGCCGGAGTGGCGGTGGGCAATATCACGGCACCTCAAGTCGTGGTGTTGCGCCCTAACCAAACGATTAACTTGGCTTTGGACAGTCCGGTGCGTCTGTGATCGACAAATTTTTGATCTGGTTTTGATTTGGTTTGATCTGGAAGCAAAAAGGATCCCGGTTTTAGGCCGGGATCCCTGTTTGGTTTTAGGGATTTTTTCGAGGAACACCACCTTCAGTGCAAGTAGGTGTAGGCCCGCAGATTGTCTTCAAAGTGCTGCTGCAAGGCGCGGGCTTGATCCAGCGTGATCTGCCCTCGCTGCAGGGCGGTCTCGGTGGCGTGGTGGAGGGTCTCCACCAGATCTTCGCTGTTGTACTGCACCCAGCTCAGCACTTCGCCAATGGTGTCCCCCTTGATGACTTGGGAAACGTGGTAGCCGCCGGGGCGGGAGCGGATATGCACCGCGTTGGTATCGCCAAACAGGTTGTGCAGATCCCCTAGGATCTCCTGGTAGGCACCCCCCAGAAACACCCCCAGTAGGTAGGGATGCCCGTCAGGATCATGCAGCGGCAAAACCGAGGTGATTTGCCCGTCTTCGCCAAAGAAGCGGTTGATCTTGCCGTCGCTGTCGCAGGTCAGATCCGCCAGGGTAGCCCATTGGCGTGGCTCCTCATCCAGACGGTGGATGGGCATGATGGGGAAGACCTGGTCGATGGCCCAGCTATCCGGCAGGGATTGGAACAGGGAGAAATTGCCGTAGTAGATGCTGGCCAGCATCTCGTCCAGATCCAGGAGATCCACTGCCACGGGGTGCCCTGCTTGGTGCTGCTCGTAGGCCAAGGTGCAGATCTTGTCGGAGCAGTTCCAGAACAGCCGCTCCACTTCAGCTCGCTCCTGCAAGCTGAGGGATCCCTCAGTGAACTGGCGCAGGGCGGCCTCCTTCAGCTCCTGACAACGGCGATAGTTGACCACCAGAGTATCGGGCTGGATTTGGTAGTAAAGCTGGTTTAGCTTCTGGATCACCTCCGCATCGGAAGTGAGCTGGGTGGGCATCGGGTAGGGGCTGGCAGCGTTGACATCTTGCACGTCAAACACCAGCACCGACTGGTGGGACATCAGGGCGCGTCCGCTTTCGGTCACCAGTACCGGCGGCTGGATCCCGTGGGGTTCTAGGGCGGTCAGCACGGTCTGCACCACGGTGGCGGCGTAGTCCTCCATGCTGTAGCTCTGGGAAAAAGGATTGGGGGACTGGGATCCGTCGTAATCAACCCCCAAGCCACCGCCGATATCCAGGTAGCCCATGGGGGCCCCCAGCTTGACCAGCTCGATGTAGATTTGGCTGGCCTCCCGCACGGCCCGTCCATGCACGCTCACCATCGAGATCTGGGAGCCGATGTGGTAGTGCAACAGGCGTAGACAATGCAGCTTGCCCGCTTCCCGCAGCCGTTCCACCACTTGCAAAATCTCGGTGGCCGTGAGGCCGAACTTAGCCCGATCCCCAGCCGAGGTGCCCCAGCGCCCGCTCCCTTGGGCCGAGAGTTTGGCCCGCACCCCCAAGATGGGGTCGATGCCCAGTTGGTCGGCAGCCTCCAGCACCAGCTCCAGCTCTTGCAGCCGCTCCAAAACGATGATCGGGGTGCGCCCCAGCCGCTGGGCCAAGAGAGCCGTCTCCATAAAATCCCGGTCTTTGTAGCCGTTGCAGATCAACAAAGCCCCAGGAGTATCCAGCAGAGCCAGGGCAATCAACAGCTCCGGTTTGGATCCCGCCTCCAGGCCAAAGTGGTAGGCGCGACCGTGTTTCACCACTTCTTCTACCAGGTGGCGCTGCTGGTTCACCTTAACGGGGTAAACCCCCCGATAGACGTTGGGGTAGCCAAAGCGCTGGATGGCCTGCTGAAAGCTCTCGCAAATTTGCCGCATGCGGTCGGCCACGATCTCGGGAAAGCGAATCAAGAGGGGCAACTGCAGGCCCCGCGCCACCAGATCCATCACCAAGTGGTACAGGTCAATGCCCGGTTCCTGCTGCTGTAAGCCCTGTGGGGTCACCTCCACATGACCGGCGGCGTTGATACGGAAGTAGGGATCCCCCCAACCTGAGATGCGATAGAGCTTTTCGCTGTCTCGCAGTGTCCAGGGAGAACGAGTCAAAGTCGGCATAGTAGTCCCCCAGATACCGAGATGTGAACAGCGCAGGATTTCTGCACAGAATCCACAATATATTGCCATATTCCAGAATATGTCAAGATTTTTCTGGTGCGGGGGGACTCAGGCCCAAAAACCGCTAAGCCTTGCCAGACAAGGCTTTGGCTTGAGGATCTCTGTGCAACTGCCGCAGAACTCAGCTCGCTCAATCTCTTGTTTTCACTGTTTTTCTTGATTTTTCTCTTGAATTCTCCGTTTTCTGTCTTTCCTTTCTGAGCTTGGGTCGGATCCTGAGTTTTGCTGGGAAGCGTAGCGAGGAATACGGGGATGGCGCAGAGGGAAAAGACAGCCACCTGGGGAAAGTGGGCCACGTAGGGGATCCCAAGAGCTCTCGCCGGCAACCCTTGACAGGGCCCCGCAGGCAAGACAAGGATCGGGGCGGTGACCTCGGAGAACCTGAACCATGGCTCAACTGCCCCGCTTCCGTCGCCGAGAAGTGTTGCTTTCTTTATTGGCCACCGGCGCTACCTTGAGCGCCTGCCAAAGGGGATCCCGTTCTGACCAACCCAGCGGCAGGGATCCCGTTCCTGCCTCCGGCAGCCAGTCCTCCGACAAAGTTTTGCTGATCAACGGGGCCGGGTCCACCTTTCCGGCTCCTCTTTACTTGCGCTGGTTTTCCGATTACCGCCAGGTGGATCCCAAGGTGGAGATCAATTTCCAACCGGTGGGCAGCGCCGCTGGGATCCGGCAATTTATTGACCAGACAGTGGACTTTGCCGCCAGTGATGTGGCCATGACCGATGCCGAGATCGCCGAGGTGAAGCGGGGTGTGGTCATGATCCCGATGACCGCAGGCAGCATTGCCGTAGGCTACAACCTGCCGGGGATCCCTTCTGGACTCAAGCTGTCTCGACCCGTTTTGGTGAAGATCTTTCGCGGCCAAATCGACCAGTGGCGGGATCCGGAGATCCTGGCCCTGAACCCGGAGCTAACCATTCCCGATCTGCCCATCACCGTCTGCTACCGCTCCGATGGCAGCGGCACCACCGATACCTTTACCCGCCACCTGGCGGCCATCGATCCGGCTTGGGCCTCGGAAGTCGGTGCTGGCATGTCGCTGGAGTGGCCGGTGGGCATTGGGGTGAAAGGCAACGAGGGCATGAGCGCCCAAATGCTTCTCAGCGAAGGGGTGATCGGCTACGTGGAGTCGGTCTATGCCCGCGAGCTGGATCTGTCGGTGGCAGCTCTGGAGAACCGCCGCGGCGAGTTCATTCTCCCCTCCCCGGAAGCCTCGGCCCTGGCCTTGAGCGAAATTGAGCTGCCGGAAAACCTGCGGGCTTTTGTGCCGGATCCTGCCGGCTCTGGAGCGTATCCCATCGTCACCTACACCTGGATCCTGACCTACCGCCGGTACTCGGATCCCGCCATGGCCGCCGCCCTGCAAGCTGTGCTCCGCTGGGCCCTTACCGAAGGACAAGCCCTGGCCGAGGAGATGGGCTACCTGCCCCTGGCCGCAACCGTTGTGAACCGCGGCCTGGAGGCGCTGCAGCTTATCCAGAGCTAGCCTGGCAGCAGTCCCCCAAGAGTTGCCAATAGCTGCCAACCCAGGCCATACCCCAAGCGGCACCGAAAGCAAGGCTGCTGCAGGTACGGAGATCCGTAACCGGTCTGCCCTTCAGCCCCGAGAAATGGGCGGCATTCTCGCCCTGGCCTCGCCAACCAGCTGGTTAGGATCGACCCAGGAAGTGACCAAGCATCTGCCGGATTTTCACAGATTGGCTGCCCAAGCTACTTCACACAGGCTGGCGGCGGTAACCGAAGCAATGTACTCAAGAAGAGGAGAATAAGGAGCCGATGGGAAAAGTTGTAGGAATTGACCTGGGCACAACCAACTCGGTTGTCGCCGTAATGGAGGGGGGTGTCCCCACCGTCATCGCCAATGCTGAGGGTACTCGCACCACACCCTCGGTGGTCGCCTTCACCAAAGATGGAGAGCGCCTGGTGGGCCAAATGGCCCGCCGCCAAGCGGTGCTCAACCCGGAAAACACGTTCTACTCCGTTAAGCGGTTCATCGGTCGTAGGTACGATGAGCTGAATGCCGATTCCAAGCGGGTCTCCTACCAGGTGCGGCGGGACGAGCGGGGCAATGTCAAACTGTACGCACCCCGCCTGAACAAGGAATTTGCGCCGGAAGAGATTTCGGCCATGGTGCTGCGCAAGCTAGCGGATGATGCCAGCCGCTACCTGGGCCAGCCGGTCACCCAAGCGGTGATCACGGTTCCTGCTTACTTTAATGACTCGCAGCGGCAGGCCACCAAAGATGCGGGCCGCATTGCCGGTTTGGAAGTGCTGCGCATCATCAACGAGCCGACAGCAGCCTCTTTGGCCTACGGCTTGGACAAGCGCAACAACGAGACCATCCTCGTCTTCGACCTGGGCGGTGGCACTTTCGATGTGTCCATCTTGGAAGTGGGGGATGGCGTTTTCGAGGTGAAATCCACCAGCGGCGATACGCAGTTGGGCGGCGATGACTTCGACAAGAAGATCGTCGATTGGATGGCCGAGCAGTTTAAGCAAATGGAAGGGATCGACCTGCGGCAAGACCGGCAGGCGCTGCAACGGCTAACGGAAGCTGCGGAAAAAGCCAAGATCGAGCTGTCCAGCGTTTCCGAAACCACCATCAACCTGCCCTTCATCACTGCCACTGCCGATGGGCCCAAACACCTGGAGCTGAAGCTCTCCCGCGCTCAATTTGAACACCTCTGTGCCGACCTGCTGGAGCGCTGCAAGGGGCCGGTGGAACAAGCCCTGCGGGATGCCAAGCTCACCAAGGCCGACATCAACGAAGTGGTGCTGGTGGGGGGATCCACCCGCATTCCGGCGGTGCAGCGGCTGGTGAGGGAGCTGCTGGGCAAAGAACCCAACCAAAGTGTCAACCCCGATGAGGTGGTGGCGGTTGGGGCGGCCATCCAAGCGGGTGTGCTGGCGGGCGAAGTCAAAGACGTGCTGCTGCTGGATGTCACCCCCTTGTCCTTGGGGGTGGAAACCCTGGGCGGCGTGGCCACCAAGCTGATCCCGCGCAACACCACCATCCCCACCCGCAAGTCGGAGATCTTCTCCACTGCCGAAGATGGGCAGACCTCCGTGGAAATCCACGTGGTGCAAGGGGAGCGAGAGCTGGCCCGCGACAACAAATCTCTGGGCCGCTTCAAGCTGGACGGGATCCCGCCGGCCCCTCGCGGTGTGCCGCAGATCGAGGTCACCTTCGACATCGACGCCAACGGCATCCTGAAGGTGACGGCCAAAGACAAAGGCAGCGGCAAAGAGCAGAGCATCTCCATCACCGGCGCCTCTACTTTGGATAGCAAAGAGGTGGAGCGCATGATTGCTGAGGCAGAAAAATACGCTGCCGAAGACCGGGCCCGCCGGGAGAAAATCGAGCGCCGCAACAAGGCCGACTCGCTGGCCTACCAAGCCGAGCGGCAGTTGAAGGAGTTGGGCGACAAGATCCCGTCCAGCAAACGCAGCCAAATCGAGACTCTGGTGCGAGAACTGCGGGAGGCCATCCAGCGGGAGGACGACAGCGCCATCCAGAGCAAAGAGCGGGAGCTGCAAGAGGCTCTCTACGCCATGAGCAGCGAGCTGTATCAACAGCCGGGGGCCTCCTCTGGCCCCACTCCCGGCTCCGGGAAAACCTCCGGCGGCAGCGATGATGTGATCGATGCCGACTTCACCGAGAGCAAGTGACTGCTCAGGGATCCCTCCGTGGGCCGCGGGCCCAGGGCGGATCCCGCCCTTACTTGTAGCGCCGATAATGAGGAGGGACGGGATGGGCGATGGCGTCTAGCCCGCCTCCTCATTTTCTTCAGTAGGTCGGAGGGAAGGAGCCCTTGTCGGGGACGCCTAGCCTCGTGGTTTTCTGCCCACTCTCAGCGATTTGCCTGCGGACGCCTCCATGCAAAACTTTAAGGACTACTACAAGATTTTGGGGGTCAGCAAAACGGCCACTGCCGATGAGGTGAAACAAGCCTATCGGCGCCTAGCCCGCAAGTATCACCCAGATGTCAACCCAAATGACAAAACTGCCGAAGAGAAGTTCAAAGACATCAACGAAGCCTACGAAGTTCTCTCGGATCCCAGCAAGCGCAGGCAATACGACCAATTTGGCCAATACTATCAGCAGGGCGGGTTTCGCTCCAGCCGCGATGCCTACACCTACAGCAGCAGCCCCTTCAGCCAAGACTTTGGGGGGAGCGGATTTGGGGGGAGTGGCGTCGATTTCAGCCAATTTGATGATTTTCAAGACTTCATCGATCAACTGCTGGGCCGGGTGCGCAGCCAAACCACAGACCGCAGCAGCGGATTTTCGGGATCCACTGGCAACACCAGTTACGATGCTGAGGCCACCATCCAGATCAGCATTCCAGAAGCTTTTGAAGGGGGCAAGCGTCGCCTGCGGGTGGGCGGGGATCGCGTGCTCGAGGTAAACATCCCGCCGGGAATTACGCCAGGGAAGCGGATTCGCCTGCGCGGCCAAGGCCACCCCAACCCCAACGGCGGTGCCGGTGATCTGTACCTTAAAATTGAGCTGAAAGACCACCCCTTCTATCGCCTAGAGGGATTCGACGTTTACTGCGATCTGCCCATCAGCCCCAGCGAAGCGGTTTTGGGCGCCCAGGTGGAGGTGCCCACCTTGGATGGGGTGGTGAAGCTGCGGATCCCACCTGGCATGCAGCCGGGGCGAAAGTTGCGGCTGGCGGAAAGGGGATTTCCCAAAGGCAACGGAGAACGGGGGGATTTTTACGTGGTGGTGCAGATCCATTTGCCCACCCAGATCTCCGAAGAAGAGCGAGAACTTTACGAAAGGCTGCAGCGGGTTCAATCCTACGATCCCCGCGCCACCCTTAAGCTCTAGCATTGATATTCTCCGATATTCTCCCACGGCCAAAGCCTCAAGATTCTTGACAAGCGCTCCGCGCCGCCTGAAAGCAGGAAGCCGCCCTTCTAGCTTGCTTCCGGTAGCGGTAGGGCGGGGCTGGAGGCCCAGCCTTGGGGTCAAGATGGGGTCCTGCTGGAATCTGGTTGCGTCGGCGGGACGGGAGCTGCATTTGCTTCCAGAGGTTCCTGACGAGAGCATCCCTGGCTCCATTGCAGTTGCCGCAGGATCCCGCGCAACAAGGCCACCTCGGCTACGGTCAGGCCGGCTCGCTGGAACAGGGCGCGAAACTTGAGCATTTTGCGGCGGGCTGTGTGGGGGTGCAGGTAGCCAATTTGCAGCAACAGCGCTTCTAAGTGGTCGAAAAATCCCTCCAGCAGCTCGAAGGGGGCAAGCCTTTGAGGCGAGGGCATAGGAGGAGCAGGGGAAGGGCTCTGGCAGACGAGGGTGTACAGCTCATAGCAACAAATGGCCACGGCTTGGGCCAAGTTTAAAGAGGGATAGGTCGCATCGGTGGGGATCTGGATCTGGCGATGGCAAAGGGCCAGCTCCTCGTTGCTCAAGCCGCGATCTTCGGGGCCAAACACGAGGGCGGCAGGGCCGGCGGCCAGCAGAGCGGGAAAGGCTTGGCGGGGGGACTGAATTTGCCATTCGGGTGGGTAGGTTTGGCTGCGCCCCGTTGTCCCGAAAACCTGCACACACCCTTGCAGGGCTTCGGGCAAAGTTTGCACCTTCCGGGCTTGATGGAGCAGGTCTGCCCCATGCACGGCTGTGGTGATCGCTTCCATATCGAGGGGATCGCATTGGGGATCCACCAGCACCCACTGCCTGAAGCCCATGTTTTTCATCACGCGGGCAATGGCGCCGAGGTTGCGCGGCCCAGCCGGCTGCACCAATACAAGCCGTACCTGCGCCAGTTGTTCAGGGCCAGAGTGGGGTAATATCGGCATCAGGTTGGGATCCCCCAGAGTGCCTAGAGTAGAGAAGAGGAGCTTGATTTTGTCATAGATTGCATCCATGGGATCCGCATACCGTTGTTGGCTGAGCTTGATTTGTCTGGTGTTGGTGGGATGCTGCTGGGGATCCCCGGCGCTGGCTGCCCCTTCATCGCTGGCAGGGCCGGCTCAGGTATCGCCCCAGCTCGTTCGCGATAGCGACTCAGAGCGGTTTTCTCTGGCCGAGGCGCGGCAGCGGCTGGAAGCCATTGCCGAGGTCATGCGCTCGATTCGCCTGTGCAACCGGCCCAACTGCCGCTACCGAGATATCGCTGTGGACGTGTGGCCTGTGGACATATCCATCCCCAATGGTGGTGCCGAGCCGTTCTACGAGGGCAGCATCGACGCCATTATCGACCGTCCTTCCGGCAGCTTGGATAAAGCCCACTACCGGCTGCAGTTTCGCCAGGGGCGCTGGCAGTTGCTGGGGGGCGAAGAGGTGTCCGATGTCTCTTCCTTTTTCTTTGAGGGAGATACCTACGAGGTGTTCAGCGCCTACGGCACCCGCAGCCACAAAGCCAAGTTGGCAGATGCCAGCAGCAACCTGCGCGTGGGCTATCGGGAGCTGTATTACCGCGTTTTCGACCAGGGCCAAGAGCGTTTGCACTAGCGCTGCGGAGCACGATGAGAGGCCGGCAACACACCTTAGCCAGCTCTATTGCCCTAGAAGGCGTTGGCCTGCACACCGGCCTGCCGATTCGCTGCAGTCTGCATCCAGCTCCTGCCGGCAGCGGTCGGGTTTTTGTGCGGGTGGATCAACCGGGATCCCCTGAGATCCCGGCTCGGTTGGGATCCCTGGCCCCTGCCCATCTCTGCACCCTGTTGCAGCAGGGATCCCCCTCTGTTCAAGTGCAGACGGTGGAACACCTGCTGGCCGCCCTTTACATCCTGGGCATTGACAACTGCCGCATCGAGGTGGAGGGGCCGGAGCTGCCGATTCTGGATGGCTCTGCCCTGCCCTTTGTAGAGGCCATTGCCCAGGCCGGGATCCAGGCCCAAGATCAGCCAGCCCTGCTGGGGGTGATCCAAGAACCGGTCACTGTCTGGGCGGGGGAAGCCTTTGTCAGCGCCCTCCCCCATCCTACAGCCCGCTTTACCTATGGCATCGATTTTGCCGATTGCCCGATTGGAGAACAGTGGCTGAGCTGGAGGGAGAACAGGCCGGATTTTGTCCAGTCCATTGCGCCGGCCCGCACCTTCGCCCGCCAGCAGGATGTGGAGCTGGCCCGGGAACGGGGGCTAATCCAGGGGGGCAGCCTGGAAAATGCCATTGTCTGTAGCCAAACCGAGTGGTTGGGGCCATTGCGCTACCCAGATGAGCCGGTGCGCCATAAGCTGATAGATTTACTAGGAGATCTCAGCCTCCTGGGCTGCCGACTGCAGGGGCACATTGTGGCCTACAAGGCGGGCCATGCCCTGCACCACCGTTTGGCCGAGCAGTTGCTCAAGAGTGGATCCCTGCTGATCCATGAAGAGTGAGGGGGAGCAAGGGATCCGGTTGCGTAGCAACAACCCTGCCATCCTCAGTTGCGAGAGCGGTGCCGAGCACTTGTCTTCAAGGGGATCCCCAGGGTGGGATCCGCTTCATTCCCCTCCTTTCCGCAGCTCCCTGGGTGCTCTTTTGGCTGAGTTCTGGCCTGCCGTCCTCCCCGTCCGGGATTTGGTTTTGTCCTCTGCCTCTGTGGGTTCACCATGTCCTCTGATGTCTCTCCTCCTCCCCTTCTCTCGGCTGAAGCAGCCGCTCAATTGGCAACTGCTCCCCCTGTCTTCACAACGGAGCAGATTTTGGAGATCTTGCCCCATCGCTATCCTTTTTTGCTGGTGGATCGGGTTGTGGAGTATCAACCGGGGCAACGGGCGGTGGGCCTGAAAAACGTCACCTTCAACGAGCCCTTTTTTCAGGGGCATTTCCCCAACCGACCCATCATGCCCGGCGTCCTAATCGTCGAGGCCATGGCCCAGATAGGGGGGATCGTGTTGACCAAGTTGCCGGACGTGGCCGGGCGTTTGGCCCTGTTTGCCGGGATCGATGGCGTTCGCTTTCGCCGCCCGGTGCTGCCGGGGGATCAGCTGCTGCTCTCCGCCGATTTGCTCACCATTCGCCAGAGGCGCATTGGCAAGATGTTCTGCCGCGCTCAGGTGGGAGGGCAACTGGTAACCGAGGGGGAGCTGATGTTCTCCCTGGTGGATTGATGGGCCAACAGCGGCCATCCAGGAGGCGCTCTGCTGTGGGTCTTCTCACCAATTGAGATAAAGTGTTGGCATAGGGAGATGGCTCGGGGACTGCTTGCGCCTTTCTGTCGGGATACGGTAGACATATTGCTGCGTTGGGGTGGCAGCCTATTGGTCACGATGGCGGAGCGTAGCTCTAAGGTTGATCTCCCCCGGAGTCAAGCCTTGGTGATCCTTCGCGGGGTTGGGAGCGTAACCACAGTTGCTGGCTAGGTCGGAAATGAGTTCGTTCGCTTCAGCGGGATCCACTCCCAACATCTCTGCAAGTGCGCCGCACCGCTCACGGGAGCGGATTCATCCCACTGCGGTGATCCATCCGAAAGCTGAGCTGCACGAAACGGTGCAGGTTGGCCCCTATGCGGTGATCGGCGAGCATGTTCGCATTGCTGCCCATACGGTGGTGGGGGCCCATGTGGTGATCGATGGCTGGACGGAAATCGGCGAGGGCAACCACATTTTTCCGGGAGCAGTTGTGGGCACCGAGCCTCAGGATCTGAAGTACAGCGGCGCCCCCTCTCAAGTGGTAATCGGCAGAGGCAATCGCATCCGCGAGTTCGTCACCATCAACCGGGCTACCAATGAAGGGGAAGCCACCCTGATTGGAGATTACAACCTGCTGATGGCCTACACCCATGTCGCCCACAACTGCGTCATCGAAAATCAGGTGGTGATTACCAATGCTGTTTCCTTGGCCGGCCATATCCACATCGAGTCTCAAGCCCGCATTGGCGGCATGGTCGGGATCCACCAGTTCACCCGCATTGGGCGCTTGGCCATGGTGGGGGCGATGAGCCGGGTTGACCGCGACGTTCCCCCCTACATGTTGGTGGAAGGACATCCGGCTCGCATCCGCGGTCTGAACTTGGTGGGGCTGCGGCGAGCCCAAGGGATGGAGGGATCCCTGCCCTTGCTGCGGCAGGTCTACCGATTTTTGTACCGCTCAGGGTTGCCTTTGGAAAAAGCGCTGCAAACGCTGCGCAGCAGCCTGTGTGTCGTTTGTAACAGCGGTGCGGAGGGAGAGCGCCATGTCCTTTCCCTACAGGGGAAAGAGTGGGTGGACGAGACGGGATCCCTGCAACATCTGCTGCAATTTTTGGAAGACTCCCTCTCCCAGCCCCAACGACGTGGCCCTCTGCCGGCCCTGCGCGGGAGGGGGGAAGATCCGCCGGTGCAGAGCACTTCAGAGCTGGATGACTAAAGATTGGGGTCGGGAGCGTAGCTCTAGTGAGCCACCTGTTCATCTGCACGGGCGAGGTCTCAGGGGATCTGCAGGCCGGCCATCTGATCGAAGAATTGCTGCGCCAACGCCCTCAGCTGCGCATCACCGCCGTGGGAGGGGAGCGCATGGCTGCTGCCGGGGCCCGTTTATTGCACCGCACCACCGAGATCAGCTCTGTTGGCATTTTAGAGGCTCTTCCCTTTGTCGGCCCCGCCCTCTGGACGGAGTGGAAGATTCGCCGCTTTTTAGCCCAAGACCCGCCAGATGTGGCCGTGCTGGTGGACTACATCGGCGTCAACAGCCGCATTGCCCGTCTGCTGCAACGGCGGCAGATCCCTGCCGTCTATTACATTGCCCCCCAAGAGTGGGTGTGGTCGCAGGATGCCCGCCTCACCTACCAACTGGCCCAGCAGATGCGGCTGATGTTGGCGATTTTCCCTGAGGAAGCTCGCTACTACGCGGCGGCAGGAGCCCATGTCCAGTATGTGGGCCATCCCCTGTTGGATATTTTGGCCGCTGTGCCCAGCCGTGCTGCCGCCAGAGCCCAGTTGGGGATCCCTGCCGAAGCCACGGTGGTGGTGGTGGTGCCGGCTTCGCGTCGGCAAGAGCTGCGCTCGGTTCTGCCTGTCTTGCTCAAGGCGGCTCAGTTGTTGCAAGCTCACCTGCCTCAGGCACAGTTTTGGGTGCCCCTGGCCTCGCCCCGTTTTGCTGCCCCGATTGCGCGGGCTGCCCGCCGCCTTGGGCTCAACCTCACCCTTTTGGATCCCCAAGCTCTGCCCTTCTTCTCCCCCCACAAAGCTCATCACCTCGCCTTGGCAGCGGCTGATTTGGTGTTGGCCAAGTCGGGCACGGTGAACTTGGAGACGGCCATCTTGGGGATCCCCCAGGTGGTGATCTATCGCCTCAACCCCATCACCTTCTGGATCGCCCGCCATTGGCTGAGGGTGTCGGTGCCCTTCATGTCTCCGCCCAACCTCGTGCAGATGCGCCCCATTGTGCCGGAGTTGCTGCAGGAGCAGGCCCAGCCGGAGAAGATCGCCCAACTGGCACTGGAGTTGCTAACTCGGCCCGAACGCCAAGCCCAACTGCAAGCCGACTACGTCGCGATGCGGGCGGCCCTGGGAGAACCCGGCGTTCTGGCTCGCGCTGCCAAGGCCATCCTAGAGGTGTTGGATGGCGAAGCTGGATCGAAGCAGGATCCCTTCCGCCGCTAACTCCGGCGACCCAGCACCTGGGGCACGGCCCGTCCTCCCGCCAAGGCCGCTGTCGAATCCTCCTCTTCCAGATACTCAGCATCTTGGTTGACCCGCCACCCATCGTAGCGCCGTTCCCCCGCCACAATGTTGCGAGCGGCCAAAAGGCCCGTCATCATGGCGTGATCCTGGTTATTGTAGCGGTGCATGCCGTTGCGGCCTGCCACCTGCAAATTGGGCAGTGCTTCTTCCAAAAAGGTTCGAATGGTCTGGATGTGAGCTTGATAGCCGTGATTGTAAACCGGGTAGGCTTTCGGGGCGCGAATGACTGTGCCGCCCAAAACCTTTGCCTTCCCCAGCAGGCCCAACCGCTGCAATTCCAGCGTTGCCAAGGCCATCAAATCCTCATCGGTTTGTCCCCAAAAGGGATCCGTCGCTGAGCAAAAATACTCCAAACCCAAGCAGGTGACCGAGGGATCCGGAACCATGTCCGCGCTCCAATTCTTGAAGTTTTGGATACGCCCCACCCGCACCGAGGGATCGTGAATATAGATCCAGTGATCTGGAAATAGGTTGGGCTCATCCACCAGCAAAGCCACCGTCAAAAAATCCCGATACCGCAGTTGTTCGGCAGCCTCTCGCACCGGCTCCGGTGCTGCAGGTACCAAAGCCCGCACCAGAGAGCGCAGCGGCATGGTGGAAATGAACTGCTCGCCGGTCACCCAAAAGGTCTCTCCCCCTTGAGAACAGGCTTGTACAGCTTGAACTCCGGCCCGGTTCCAGTGGATTGCCGTAACCTTGCGATCCAGTTGTACCGGCTGCCCGGCTTCTGCCAGCAAGGTTTGAACGCGCTCCCACATCTGGCCTGGCCCTAGGCGAGGATAGCGAAAGCGATCGATCAGGGTTTTGATCACCCCCTCTCGGTTGGGGAAAAAGGTTTTACGGATCAAAGAAGCCATCGACAGACCCTTGATCCGCTGGGCTGCCCAGTCGGCGCTGATCTCGTGACAAGGGATCCCCCACACTTTCTCGGTGTAGGTCTTAAAAAAAGTGCGATACAGCCGTTCCCCAAATTGGTTAATGACCCAATCTTCAAAAGATACAGGATTGGGCCTGGGAAAGAGGCGCGCCTTTAGGTAACTGAGCAGACAGAGGGTGGTAAACCCTGGCCCCAGTTTGGCAAAGACATCCGCAGGTCGAATCGGATAGTCGAAGAAAACACCTCGATAAAAAATGCGGGAAAGCCGCCGACAAACCTGCATTTCCGAGCCCAAAATCTCCGTCCACAGAGCCTCAATTTCCGCCGACTTGGAGAAAAAGCGGTGTCCACCGATATCAAAGCGATAGCCTTGGTAGGTTACAGTGCAGGATAGCCCCCCTACCTGCACCGGATCCGCTTCCAAAACCGTTACCGGGTAGCCCTGCTTGTTCAGCTCGTAGGCGGCACTCAATCCAGCTGGCCCCGCCCCGATCACCACTGTGGACTGCACTCTGGATAGCTGCCTTGAGGTACCATCTGGTAGTGGGGTCATTTCCTCAGAAATGTTCTCAGAAACAGTCATGGCAACTTCTCACACCACCTCGTCAATCCTAACGGAAATAGGTCTGTTCAAGGGATCCCCGGCCTGGGCGCGAAAGTGCTATGCCTACGGCACCCCGTCGGGAACCGCACCGCTAACGCGAAAGATTAAGCTGGAGACAGATTAGAGATCCCTTTTGTGTGCAAAGAAAGCCTTGGTGCTTCGCACCGCCGTCGCGAATGGCCGACTCTGTGGAGTGAATTTTGTGCAATCTCCCCCCATCCCCAATCCTGGACATCTGCTGACAAATGCTTCGCCGACAGTACTGTTGGCCGATGACGACCCATGCATACGCGGGTACTTGACCCACCTGTTGGTTCATGAAGGCTATCAAGTGGCAGAGGCTGAAGACGGCGACCAAGCCTTGCTGCTCTTCGGTCAAACTCAGCCTCAAATTGCCCTGCTGGACGCCCTCATGCCCGGCACGGATGGGTTCGAGTGTTGTCGCCGCCTGCGGGCTTTGGATGCGAATCTGCCCTGCTTGATGATTACCTCGCTCGAGGATCAAGCTTCCGTAGACAAAGCCTTTGCTGCCGGAGCCAGCGACTACATGACCAAGCCCATTCACTGGCCGATAATGCGTCAGCGCATCCAACACCTGATCAAGGCCCGCCAGAACTTGTTGAACCTACGCCAACAGGCGGCCCGCGAGCAAGCCCTGAACCGCATCGTCCGAGCCATTCCCACTTCTTTGCAGTTGGATCAAATCCTTGCTGCCGTCACCCGCGAGATAGGCCATTTGCTAGAGGCGGATCGGGTAAGCATCAGCATCTATCAGCCTCAGCAACAGCATTGGCGTATTGTCTCCGAGTACAGCACTCAACAGGATGGCTACCTGGGCTGTCTCATTCCCGATTCCGAAAGCCCCATTGCCCAGCAACTGAAGCAGGGGAAAGTGATGTTGCTGGAGGCAGCCGACCAAGCCAAAGACTGGGTCTACATCTCTGCCATGGCCAAAGCCTATCCTGGCAGTTGGCTGCTGGTACCGCTCTACGGTGGCGAAAACCCCGAATCTGGCCCGACCCACCCCACCCTTTGGGGCAGCCTGTGCCTACAACTGAAAACAGCACGTCCCGGTTGGCTGGCCACCAATCAGGATCTGATCTTGGCCCTGGCCGATCACCTCTCCATCGCCATTCGGCAGGCGGAATTGCTCCAACAGGTTCAGGAGCTGAACCGCACCCTGGAAGAAAAGGTACAGGCCCGCACCGCCCAACTGGATCGCCAAGTACAGGAATTGCAGCGGCTGGATCGCCTGAAAAATGACTTCCTTAGCACGGTGTCCCACGAGCTGCGCACCCCTCTTTCCAACATGAAAATGGCCATCCGCCTGCTCAGCTCCGTCCTGCTGCCTGCCCAGGGCGCTCCCAGATCCCCGGATCCGGCCAAAATCTCTCAGTACTTGAAGGTGTTGGACAACGAATGTGAGCGGGAGATCAGACTGGTCGAGGATCTGCTGGAACTGCAGCAGTTAGAGGTGCTCAAGGGACTCCGTCCCGCTAACGCGAACGGTTCACAGCGGCCCTGCTGGTTGGAGCTGCAAGAGTGGTTGCCCCAGATCGCGGAGCCCTTTGCTCAGGAGGCCCATAGCCGCCATCAGCGCTTCAGCCTTGGGATCCCTCCAGGACTGCCTGCCATTTTTACCCTGCCGGGAGTGCTAAAGTCGGTGCTGGCGGAATTGCTGAAAAATGCATGTAAATTCACCCCTGCTGGGCACCTGATCAGCCTTCAGGCCACCTGCCATTCCGACCACCTGGACATCCAAGTCCTCAACACCGGCGTAACCATTCCCCTGGAAGAGCAAAAGCGGGTATTTGAGAAGTTCTATCGGGTGCCCAGCGCGGATCCCTGGCGGCAAGGGGGGACAGGGTTGGGGTTGGCCCTTGTGCGGCAGCGGGTAAGCCTGTTGCAAGGAAGCATTCACCTCAACAGCGAGGCCAACCACACCTGCTTTACCTTGCGGCTGCCTCGGGTTCTCCCTGTCTTTGGCCAAGGCAAGCCAGCTCAGCCTAGGGTGTAGGCGTCGGGGTGGCCGGCTTTGGAGAGTTGGAAGCTTCCCCTTCCTGCAAAACTTCTTGCAAGCGGGCCCGAACCCGCTGGTTGAGAACAGGATTTTCGTTCGCCAAGGTCATCAATTCGCGGTATTGAAGCACTGTCAGCCCTTGCTCCTCGACAATGCGGCTGGCTTGGGTTTCTGTGCGCTGCATAATTTGCTCGTACTCCTCCTCGTTCTGGGTTTCCCGCAGTTGGGCGCTCGCTTCCCGAATCAGGGGATCCAACTCCAACAGAATCCGCACCAACTGTTCCACCTGGGCATCGGTGACTTGCTCTGGGGTCAGAGTTGGAGATGCCACAGGGCTGGGAGTTGCTGTGGCCGGAGCCCCCCCCGAAGTCGGAGAAGCAGTTGCAGCAGGGCCGGGCGACGGGGTTGCTCCCTGTGCCCAAGCCGGCAGGGATCCCAAGCTGAGTCCCAGACCCATCAGCAACGCGAATTTCATCATGCCCAAAACTCCCCAAACCCAGACAAGATAGACCTAAGCCCTTGAGGTGCAGCCAAACCTGAAGCCAGACTAGCAAGATGCCTGAATTCCGTCTAATCGGTTCAACGCAGTCCTGGCAGCCCATCAAGCTCATTCCAGCTTGCCAGCACCTGAGGCGGGATCCATCCAATCCCTACGGTACCAGAACTCCTCACTCCAGGGCTCCCAGGATGAACTCGCGAAAGGGCTGTGTGGACATGCTGGGGATCTGCAGTGGATCTCTTGTAGAAACAAGAAGTTGGTTGTACAGTCTTACATGCGCTGTTCAACGGTAGCCCGGCACCGGAGTGCCCCTTTCTCTCCTCGGTTGAGCAGCTCCAGACTTGCAGCATTGGCAATTGACTTAGCACTTCAGCCCAAAGGGGGTTGTCTTGAAGCTGAGCTTAGGTATATGTTCTGTTGAGTATCGTTTTTGTTAATGTTAGGCTAGGGGCCAGATTTGATGCGGATCTCCCACATCGGCATCTGACTTTCTTCGCAGGTGTCAGAGCCCGTGGATCCCCTATCAATATCAGCAGTCAACCTAGCAAACGCCCAATCGCCAGCTCTCTTTGCAGGCGATTGTTGGAGGATTTTTTGTTCGGAGAAAGGTTCCCGATTAGATTTTTTTGGGCGCGTCCATAAGTAACCCTTCAAGGGCTTTGAGGGCGACTGCTGTCTTTATTGCCTTTGTAAAAGATGATAACAAAAATGGGTAAAAGTTATTGCTTTTCTTAAGCAGCGCTGATATATTCTTTGCGGTTGCGGTTGTTCGGTCATCCTTCTACAGGAGGCTTACATTGGTTAGGAGAAGAAAGCGTAAGAGTCGCCGTCGTCTGGAAGGGCGCAAAATTTTAGATCACATTCCTCAATTTAATTTGGACAGTGGTGAAGAGAAGTCTGTAACCGCTGCTCGAAAATATATTCAGGAAAAGTCTATTCAGCCCCCCGCACTTATTTTGGTGCGACGAAATGAACATACAGTTGATCGGTTTTTCTGGGCGGAGAAGGGGTTGTTCGGCGCGCAATATGTCGAGGAGAACCACTTCCTTTTTCCCAGCCTGCGAGCTTTGTTAGCAGAGGTTGCGGCTGAAAAGCCAGAGAAAAAATCCTCGAAGACCCTTGCAACTGCCGCTCGCTAGCTTCTGGCCAGCTTTTCCTACAGCAGGAGCCCAGGAAACAGCCCCCCTACCCTGGGGGGTTTGTTGCAGCCGCTCTCAGAAAATCAAGAAAATCAAAAGAACTGACCCTATTTAGGGGATCCCTTTCACTCAATGGGTTGAGCTTCTGATACCTCACTCCCCATGCTGGATCTGCTGGCGGCAGCGAGGGAGCCACGCGCTACCCTACAAGGGATCCCGTCGGGAGATGCCGGATGAGCCGACTGCCTCAGACCACTGCCCACATCCAAATTACCCGCCGCTCTTGGCAAGAGGGTGCCATTGAGGGGGAAGTCAATGCCAATGGTTGGGTTTGGCGCTTTTGCTGGCGCTTTCGGGCCGGGGAACTCAGAGTGGAGCCTTCTGTGGGGCGAGCTTTGATTTGCGAGCCCTTGAGCCGCTTTCTGGAAAAATCCGACTATCTGCTGGAACCGGGCAGCAACTACTCGTTTGTGATTCGCAGCAGCTTGTGAACTCTCAATCTGAGCAGATCTGAGCAGAGCTTTTGCCCAGCACCAAAGACCGGGGCTGAGCAATGGAAGGCACCTGCTACGGTGACCCAGAAACCAGGTCTCAAGCCCCGTGGGCGAAGAGTGCCTCCCCTCTCACTCCTGTCGCGCCCAAGCTGTTCGCACTTGAAAGAATCCTCGCCCTCTAGGCAGGGGGGTAGTCAATAAAGCTGCAGCAGCCTTTGGTCTTCGGCGGGGGAGGAGGCACATCCAGAGCTGGGTTGCACTCAAAGAAGCCCAGGGGCTTGAGCATAAAGCCGATGTAGCTAACCGGCATCACCGGCCAGTCTTCGGTGCGGGGGAAGTGATTGCAGCCAAAGCTATACCAGAGCACCAGACGGGTGTTTTCCAGGGATCGGTTCGCTTGCGTCCATTTCACCAGCCCTTCGCCACCGGGGTGTTGGTTGGGGTAGTCCCCTGCTGGGAACTTCTCGCCGGGATGGTAGGGCGTGGCCCAGAGGTGGTGGGCCAGATAGCCCGCCCGTCGGTGCAGCCAAGAGTTGGGGTGGGCCAAAAGCTGGACGTTTTCCCCCGGCATCAGTTTGTAGGCCACCGGCTGTCCCAGGCGGTTGTGGCGATTGGGGTTGACAATCTTCCAATAGCGGCCCCGCAAGGGATCCACCGTTTGCTTAGCCTCCTGCTCGGTTTTGAGCAGGGTGGAGCGGGCGCGAAAGGCGTTGCCGTGAGGGTTATCCGGCCCCAGAGGCAGAGGTTCTGCATGCACTTCATAGAGGGAGTTGCACGGCCCATCCACCGCCATATCGAGGCGGACAGTGAAAAAGTGCTGGTGGTTGAGGCCAGACAATTGGGGTGCCACCAAGACGCCAAACTCCGGCTCTTCCCCCGGCAACGTGGCGCAAGTGTTGATGATGCCGGTGAGCTTGGCTTCAAACTCCAGCGTGCCATCCTGGTAGAAGTACCAGAAAAAGCCGTAGTCGTAGTTGCCAATGGTGGTGAAAAAGGAAAGCACCAACCGCCGCGAGCGCCGCACCTGCGCCCGTTCCGTGCGCCAGTCGGTGTGCTTCCAGAGCACCCCAAAGTCCTCCTCGTGCATACAGACGGCATTTTTCAAAAGCATGGGCTCGCCGCTGTTGGTGGGCAACCAGGCATCGAAGTAGTAGATCTCTCCCAAGCAGTCGCAGCCCAGCTGCAGGGAATTGGCCTGCATGCCAATGCCGTATTCCCCCACATCAAAGGCATTTTTGCGACAGTGGGGATCTCGCGGATCCCCGTAGGGCACCACCATCTCGGCTACCGAGGCGCGGTAGAGAATGGGGCGAAGGCGGCCTTGATCCTCGTAGCTCACCTGGTGGAGGACGAGCCCCTCTCGCGGGTTAAAGCTGATGCGCAGATCCCACTTCTGCCAGCGGATGTGGTGGCCGTCCACCTGGAAGCTCACCCCTTGGGGCTGAGTGATTTCTAGTGGCTTCAAGTCTTGGCGAAAATCTTTGAAAAACAGCTCGTCGAAGTTACCGGACTCCGGCGGCAAGGGCCACAGACCCCGATCCTCCACCTTGACAACTTGCATGCGGTTGAGGTCAATCCAGGGGTAGAGCCCCTCGATGGGGCGGGCATAGCCGTTGTCGCAAGGGGAAGTACGTAGGAAACAAAAGCCTCGCACCAGCCGCCGCCCTTCTTCTTCCGGGATCCCGAAGTAGCCCACCGTCCAGTAGTCCACCATCACCAAATCCACATCGGCAATCCCCCGCCGCTGCAGAGCCGCCAAAAATTGGGGATCCTCCTTGAGCAGGCGGTCGCAGGCGTACACCTCATCGTCGAGCAGAGGGGGCTGCACGCCCGGAACGAGCTGCCAAGAGCGCACCTGCTGTGTTGACAGAGAGACCACGGCTTCGTAGGTGTTGCCACTGGCCGGATCCAACAGCACCACGAAAGCCTGCCGATCCCACGGCTGCCCCGGCTGCCACGCTTCCATCCAAGGCCGCTCCGGCTCTTGTAGCTGGATGGTTACAAAGCGCCCCTGAGAACTGAGGGGCCGTTGCCGGCGCAGGATCTGCACCACTTGCCGCATCTCCTCAGCACTAAGGGGATCCAAGGGGTGGCCTTGGGGCAATGAAGCCTGGCCAAGCAAAGCAGATTCACTCGACTGGCTATGTCGATCCAAACTGGGAGAAACTTCACAAACCACAGCAATAACCTTGAATTCTTCAGTTGGAAAATGATTGAGTTGAGCTAGGAAAAAATAGGGAGAAGTCTGCTGAGAAAGGTCAAAGGGATCCCTTCGCTCGCCATGCCGCGGGCCAGCCCATCAACCCAACTCAGAGAATCCAGAAAACCTAACAGCAGGCTAAACAGACTATCCTGTTGCCATCGCCAACATCGGGCAACTTTGCAAGAGATACCCGGGGAAAGGAAAACTTAAGCCAAAGCCCAAGGAAGTGAAGACAACCTCGGCCCTGCTAATTGTCCAGATCTAGCAATCTTCTGTTTCCCCGTCCGCTAACCAAATGAAGAGGGCAACGGCACCTTGAGAAGCCGCGCCAGGGCGAACAGGAAACCGTCAACCCATCGGGAAAATCTGAATACAGGTCTTACTACAGATAAACCCAAACTCGAGAGCAGGAGAAGTTTTCTGTGATTAAACGTCAGGCTTAACGTTGCACAGGAAAGCATAAAAAAGAAGAAACGCTTCACGCAGGCTAAGGGCAAGCTCACACCGAGAAGGCACAACCCAACGTCGACCTCTCCCGAAAACGCAAAAATGTCTCGAAACCTGCCCCGACCCTACCTGCCAGGGGGATCCCACTGCTTGGGATCCGAAACGCAACCGACCATCACTATAGCAGAGGCACCCCCCCTTCCCACAAGCCCGGCCCAGAGTTCCCCGGTCGCATCAGCAGGGTAGCCTTCTCCCCGTGGGTTTGAAGCCTAGCTCAGGCTGAAGGGTTGGTGTCAAAGAATACATTTCCAAAGTCATTCTGAAGCCATGCTTAAGGTTAGGAATTTCTGGCAATTCGAATAGTAGGATCCCTCACGTCTCCTGAAAATCGTCCACAATGAGGCAGGGCTTGCGGCAAATTAACCGTCTGGTGAGGGAGATGGCTTCAACTCGATACCGCCTGGTGCCGGTGCGGCCAGGAGACGGCAGCTTTTATCCGGAGCATCTCTATTTGGCCTTAGAAGCCACCCAACTGGGCTATTGGCAACTGGATCTGTGCACCTGGGAGTTGAGTGCTTCTCCCCAGTGCAAGGCCAAATACGGGCTGGATCCCGGCCAAGATTTCACCCTGGAAGTGTTTTTGCAGCACGTTCACCCGGAAGATCGCCAAAGGGTGAAAGAAGCTTTGCAGACGGCTGGGCCCAGGGCGGTAGAGGGGGATCCCAACTTTTCGGTGGAATATCGGGTTTACCAGGCCGACGGCCAGATGCGCTGGCAGCTTTCCCAGGGGATTGTGCTCTTGGGGCCGAAAGGGGATCCCGGCCAGGTTGTCGGGGTGACCCTGGATATCAGCGAGCGCAAGCAACTAGAGGCCACCTTGGCCGAGCGAGAGCGCCACTATCGCCAGCTCCTGGAAGCCCTGCCCGACATGCTGCTTTGTCTGGATCGCCAGGGCCGATGTCTGGAGTTCAAGCCGCCCAGCCATTTTTCTGTCCCCCATCCCCCTGCCTACTACCTGGGCAAAACTCCTGAAGAGCTGTTTCCTGATACCGGTTGCACCGGTGGGGCGGAACCCATAGCCCAAGCCATTCGCGAGCATCTGGAGCTGGCCTTGGCAACCCGGCAAGCTCAAGAGATCGAATACCCCTGCCCAGAGGGATCCCCTCAGCCCCAATATCGGCAGGCTCGCATCGTCCCCTATGGGGAAGATCAAGTCCTGATGATCATTAGAAACATCACCCCTCGTAAGCAAGCCGAGCTGAAGCTGCAGCGGCAATTGCAGCGAGAAAGGCTGTTCAGCCAGCTCATTCAGGCCATCAACGCCTCGCTCGACTTGCCCACCCTGTTTGATGTGGCAGTCCGGGAAGTGAGGGCAGTGTTACAGGCAGCACGGGTTACCCTTTACCAGTACCTGCCGGCTGAGGCTGTATGGTTAGGTGTTGCCAGCTACGTCCAATCGCCTGATCTGCCCACTGCCCTTCACCTGCACATCCCGGATAGTCCAGACATTGTGGCCATCCAATACTTGAAGCAGCTGCAAGTTTTTCATGCGCCGGATCCCGAGCAAGTTTTGGATCCCTTTGCTATCCATGAAAAGCGAGAATACCACCTGGGCCCTTGGTTGGTGATCCCAGTGGCTTGCCAGGGAAAAGTGTGGGGTGCCCTGTCCCTGCGGCGCCTGACCTCAGATCCGGATTGGCAAACCGATGAGATCGAGTTGGCCAAGGCCATTGGGGAGCACCTGGCAGTGGCCATTCAGCAGGCAGAGCTTTATCAAAAGCTGCAACAGACCAATGCTGAATTGGATTACCAAGTACGGGTGCGCAATGCAGAGCTCGAACAAGCTTACAACGACGAAGCGCTACTCCAGCTCATCACCGAAGAAATTCGCTCCACTTTGGATGAACAAAAAATCTTGGAAACGGTAGCCCGAGAACTGGCCCTGAGCTTGAACCTATCCAATTGCACCATTGCCCTTCATGACCCAGAGCGGCAGGTCAGCGTTTTGGCGGTGGACTATTTGGCCGGAGAAGGGATCCGGCGCTTCCCCCTGGAGGTTTCGTTTGCGGATTTCGCCCATGTGCTTCGTCAGCTCCAGCGCGGACAGCTTTGCCAATTGAGCAACTTCCATCACCCCTGCTGGCCCAACCACGACCGCTACACCCTGATCATCGCTCCCATTTGCGACAAAAGGGATCTGACAGCTCAACACGAGGAACTGCTTGTTTTGGGAGATATTTGTGGATCCCGTCCACCGGGGCAGATATTTACCGAGCGGGAACAACGGCTTATCCAACGGGTAGCCGGCCAATGTGCCATCGCCATTCGCCAAGCACGTCTTTATCAAACGATCCAGCGTCAGGTGCAACAGTTGCAGGAGCTCAACCAACTCAAAGATGAGTTTCTGCACATGGTCTCCCACGAAATGCGCACACCTCTCACCAACATGAAGCTGGCTATTGGGTTTCTATCTAAAGCCAACCTAACTGAGCGGGAAAGGCGCTACTTGCAGATTTTGGAGATGGAGACCAACCGCGAGCTGGAGTTAATCAACGACCTGTTGGAATTGCAAGCCCTCGAATCCGGAAACAAAGTCCTCAGACTTACCTGTTTATCTCCCCAGGAATGGATCCCCAATCTTGCCGAGCCCTTCCGGCTGCGGGCTGCGCAGCAAGGCCAACAGTTCCAGGTGGAATGGGATCCCGACCTTTGGCCCCTCTACACAGATGAGAGCCTCTTGTCGCGGGTGGTCAGCGAGCTTTTAAACAATGCGTGTAAGTACACCCCCACTGGGGAAAGCATCTATTTGAGTGTGAGCCAGGCTAACTCCAATGGCCGTCCCGGCTGGCTGATCACGGTGCGCAATACAGGGGTGGAAATTCCTGCAGAAGCGTTGCCCCGCCTTTTTGAAAAGTTCTATCGCCTCCCCCAGTTGGATTGCCGCAACGCCGGGGGAACGGGCTTGGGTCTATCGCTGGTTCAAAAGGCAGTGAAGCTGATGGGCGGATCCCTGCGGGTAGAAAGCCACTCCCGGCAGGTGATTGCTCAGGTGTGGTGCCCCCACCAGGGCAGCCTGCCGGAAACCCAAAACAGAGCCCAGCGCCTTGCGCAGGACTCGAACCTGCAACCATCGACTTAGAAGGTCGGTGCTCTATCCTTTGAGCTAGCAAGGCCGAAGAAAAGGGTGCAGAGCCATTATATCCCCGACCCAGTTCCCATTCTCTGACCCCGACCAACCTGCCTCTGACCTTGAGTTCTGCATTGTTGCTTGGGCAAATTGCGCGGTTTGACTTAGGGAGCCGGGTCGGGATCCCATGTGACCGAGCTTTCCCGGCGCAGACCCGGCCAAAATGGGTTTTGAGGTGTTGAACATCGGGATCCCCATGCCATTGCTCCCTGATCCTGGCTCAGTTGGGCGAAAGAAAGCTTCTTCCGGCACTCAATCCCTGTCTCCGGCAGCCAAGCGCCTGTTGCGCCTCTACCACGGCGGTAGCTTCATCTTTCTGGGCCTGCTGTGGCTGGTAGTCGGGATCCCTAGCCTTTGGGCTTTGCGAGCGGATATAGCCCGCCTGTGGGATTACTTTACTTGGACGGGCCTGCGATATGCCTTGTTTCACCGCCCAGGATGGCCGACTTTGGGGTTGTTGCTCTGTGTCAGCTTCACGATGGGGATCCTGATTGCCCAAAGCCGCTATGAGCTGTTCGGCCTGTATCCGGTGGAGCGTCTCATGCTGGAGCAGCAATCCCGCTGGATCCTATCCTTGCCGGTGTGGCATCCGCTGCGGCGCTGGTTGGTGCGCAGGTTGGATACTCAAGATTAGGCTTTGGCTGCCACTTGGGATCCCTGCCGGCACCGAGGCAAAATCTCGTTTGCGTGCGGGTAAACTACCCGACTCCGACCGCTAAAGCGTTACGGAGCGGGCTTTCAGTAGCCCTGAGCCTGCTCTGCTCTACCAGAGAACAAAACAGGCCCGAACCTCTAGGCTGGTTTACGACAGCCCCCAAAAGCGCAATCACATTCGCACCATTCAAATCCGCATCCCCTTCCCATCCACAGTGCCCACACTTGAACGACTTGCCACTGCGGTAGGACTTGCCCTGCTCAGGGTGGATGTGTAAGCACCGGTGACAGGTCTGCGACGTGTAAGCAGGCGGCACAAGAACCAGAGAAACCCCTGCAACCCTCGCCTTGTATTCCAGAAACTGGCGTAGTTGGTAGAACGCCCAACTGTTGGCCCTGCGCCGCTCGGCTTTGCTGCGCGGCTGTTGATTGACTCTTTTCCGGATCCCTGTCAGGTCTTCCAGAGCAATAGCGCTGTTGGTAGCTTTTGCCCTAGAGACAATAGCTTTGGAGATGCGATGATTGACCCACGTTTTTGCTACGCAACGCTGACGCGACTGAAAGCGTCTTTCCTTGCCAGACAGCCGTTGCAGCAGTTCTCTGCATCTGCGCCGCGAACTGCGTGTGCCCTTACTGGCTTTGCGTTGAAGTACCGCCCTCAACCGGGAGTAGTGGTCTCGGACTCTGTTCAACTGCTGTCCATTCCAATTGTCCCCCTCTGACGTATGGGCAATATCCGTCCTGCCCAAGTCCACCCCGATCACCTTGTCGGTATCTTGTTGCTTGGGCGGGTTTTTCTCTACGCAAATCTGGATGTAGTAGGAGCCATCCTTCCGCTGGACTAGGGTGGCCGATTTGGGGTTAGAGCCAGCCAGCATTCCCCTCTGGTAGTTACCAATGGCTAGCTCAAAGCGTTCTCTCCCTTCAACCGTGGTCAGCGACACCGTCCAGTCTTTCTCGCGGAATGAAAAGATACGCGCGTCGTAGGTAACGAACCTACGCTTGAACTCTTTAACCGGACGGTTGCGCTGTCTCGCCACTTTGCGAGCGCCTGCCACCCGTCTGCACACCTGTTGGTCGCGTAAGCGGGACGTAGTCCTTGCCAAGTTACTGGACAAGCCGAACCGAGCTCGAATCTCGTAGTAGCAAAGGGATTGCAGTTTGACCGCGTTGACGATCTTCTCCGGCGTGTTCTGGTTGACCCAGTTCAAGGCTTGGCCAAAAGCCTCCATCGTCGCGTCCAATTTGGCGGCTTGTGACGGGAACGCCTTGAGCTTACAGGAGACAGTCAGGACTTGGCTCATAAGTTCATTGTACTTCATCAAAGCGCATTCCTTCCGGCACTGACCCTACGGGTACAGTGCGGGGCTCCTGCGATTTCTAGCTGAAATCCCGCACAAGCACCACTTCCGAAGCAGCAGGAGAAGTCAATCACGCCCACCCAAAGCCTCAACCTGGGATTTTTCCGAGGAAGCCACAGATAGCTTCACAATCCGGGCCAGCCGAGCCTTACGACGAGCGGCTGTGTTTTTGTGCAGGACGCCGGTTTTGGCAGCTTTATCAATGCGGCTGAAAGCAGCACTCATCGCCGCCTGGATTTCCTGCAGAGTTTCTTGCTGTGGGTTGGCGGCATAGGCAGTTGAGAGGGAGATCACTTTCTTCATCAGAGCGCGCACCATGGCTTTGGTGGCTTTATTGCGCAGCCGATTACGCTCTGCGATCTGAACGCGCTTGATGGCAGATTTGATGCGTGGCATGGTTGAAGGGGAAGTTCCAGCGAAGATCCAGCATACCATCAGAGCTGGAAGCTCCACCAGTTCCTATTGTTCTCCGATGGGATCCCCATGTTCCAAGATTGCAGCTCGCAGATCCGCTTTAACCCACCTGCCCTTTTCTACGGGGTTGCCGCTTGCGATTTGGATCGGGATGGGGCCTTTGAGCTGTTTGTGTGCGGGTTCCGCGGCTCCAATCGAGTCTTGAAGTGGGATGGGCAAACCCTGGTGGATCAAGCAGACGACATCCTGGCCGATGCAGGGCGCATGGCAATTGGGGTGGCTGCCGCCGACTTTGACGGGGACGGGCAAGAGGAACTCTACGTTTTGAATACCGATACCTTCGGGGGGCGCAAGCGCTTTGGGGATCGCCTGTTCGACTGGCAGGGATCCGCCTGGGTGGATCTGTTCTCCCTGCCGCAAAACCAAGATGCCCTCAACTTGACCGCAGGTCGCTCTGTAGCCTGTGTGGATCGTCTTGGCCAGGGGAGCTATGGATTTTTCGTAGCCAACTACGGCGGCCCTATGCGCCTCTACGAGTTGGGCCCTAACCAAATGATCGCCGACGTGGCGCCAGAAGCGGGATTGAATCGGGTGACGGGCGGGCGGGGTCTGGTGGCCTTGCCCTTGGTCTCGCAGCGGATGGACATTTTTGCCGTCAATGAGCAGGGGCCCAACTTTCTGTTTCGCAACCGGGGGGATGGCACCTTTGAAGAGATTGCCGCTGAGGTGGGCCTGGCGGATCCGGACGAGCACGGACGTGGCGTGGCGGCGGTGGATCTGGATGGGGATGGACGGCTGGATTTGCTCTACGGCAACTGGGAAGGCCCCCATCGCCTCTGGATCCAGGCCCCCGGCGGTTTTTTTAAGGATGTAGCCCCCCCTGAGCTGGCCAGGCCCTCTCGCATTCGCACAGTCATCGCTGCCGACTTCGACAACGACGGCTATCCGGAGCTGTTTTTCAACAACATCGGCGAGCCCAACCGTCTGTTTGCTTGGCGCTCAGGCCGTTGGCAAGCCATCGACATTGGAGATGCTGCCGAGCCGCAGGGATTGGGGACAGGAGCAGCGGTGGCCGATGTGGATGGGGATGGTCGTCTGGAATTGTTGATTGCCCATGGGGAGTCTGGCGCCCAGCCTCTGAGCTTCTATCGCCCTCAGGCCAATGCCAACAACTGGCTGAGGGTTCTGCCCCTCACCCGCCAGGGAGCCCCGGCCCGCGGCGCGTTGGTAAGGCTGCTCACCTCCACCCGTACCCAGATCCAGGCCATCGACGCCGGCAGTGGCTACCTCTGTCAGATGGAGCCGGTGGCCCACTTTGGCCTGGGATCCGAAACAGGGGTCAAGGAAATCCAGATCCAGTGGCCGGATGGGAAACAGTTGCAGGTGGCCCACCCACCGGTCAACCAGCTTTTGCGGATCCCTTATCCCCGCTAGCCGCCAATCTGAGACATGGTGCGCCGGTAGGATCCCTGGCTGCCGGTGTCCCGTCCTTTGAAGTTGATGTCCGGCTTGATGTCTAGCAGTTCTCGCACCTGCTGTCTTAGCCTTTCGGCAGGGATCCCAGCTCGCAGCGGATCCCGCAGGTTGATTTGGCCGGATTCGTTGAGCAGGCAAGGGCGCAGCCAACCGTCGCTGGACAGCCGCATGCGGTTGCATCGATTACAAAAGCACTCCGACATCTGGCTGATAAAGCCCAAGGTGCCTTTTGCCCCCGGGATGCGAAACACATCCGCCGGCCCATTGCCGGCCACAAACCCAGGTTCCAGGCCAAAGCGAGCGCGAATTCGCTGTCGCAGCACCTCAGACTCTACCCAGCCGGCCTGCTGGAAGAGGGCAGCATTGCCGATGGGCATAAACTCGATGAAGCGCACATGCCATTGTCGCTCCAGAGTAAGGGCAGCCAGATCTTCCACTTCCGATTCGTTGAGCCCAGGGATCACCACCACATTCAACTTGAGGGGATCAAACCCCACTTGGTGAGCAACTTGGATCCCGGCCCAGACCTGCCGCCAGCGATCCCGCCCCGTGATCAGTCGAAAGGTCTCGGGGTTGAGGGAATCAAAGCTGATGTTGATGCGGCGCAACCCCGCTTCATAGAGGAGTTGAGCTTTTTGGCTGAGGTTGAAGCCGTTGGTGGTAAGGGCCACATCTCTCACCCCAGGCAGGCTGCACAGGGCCCGGATGAGATACTCCAGCCCCGGCCTCAGCAGGGGTTCGCCGCCGGTGAGGCGAAAGCAATCGATCCCCAACGGCAAAAACACCTCTCGAACCAACGTGAGGATTTCCTCATCCGTTAAACGCTCTGGGGCTTGCAGCCACGTCAACTCCGCCTCGTCAGGCATGCAGTACTGGCAGCGGAAATTGCAGCGATCGATCAAGCTGATGCGCAGATAGTTAACGGTCGGCATGGCAACCTATGCCAGAAACAGATGGGGCACCCCTCCCCCCAGAGTGCCGAGCAACGCCGAGGACCCTTTCCGTTGCCTCTGGAAAACCTCCCAGCGTCTCCATCCGCAAAGGCAGCGGGGGAACTGTCCCGAGGCTTGCAACTTGCAGTGGCCACACCTCCAGTTTGCAGGATACTACGAAGATTGAGGTGCAAATCTCTACTCGGCAGAGCCAGGGATCCCTGCCCATTCGGGTTGAACAGGCCGCTGCCAGCGTTCCCACCAGGCCAGCACAGACTCAGGTGGGTGGCTGTCGTGGCTGCCGTTGGCATTGGCGGGGAGGGGGGGAGAGGGAGGTGGGGCCGGCGGTGTCAGCCAACTGACAGGCGCGGGGATCAGACAACTGGGGTGGAGAGGGCGCAGATCGCGGTAGTGGCTGCTGCGAATGGCCAGGATCTCCTGCTGAATGATGTCTGGGGGTTCTCCCAACTCCAGCAACACATGGCTGCACAGCCCCAGGCTGGCCTCAAATTCGGGGTGGACGACTTCTCTGGCCCCCAACTGATAGAGCTGTTCGATGTCTTCCTTGTCGGTAGCTCGCACCACCACATCCAATTGCGGCGCCAACTCCAGAGCTCGTTTCAGGCAGAGGCGGATGCTCATGCGATCCGGCAGAGCAATGACCAGGGCGCGGGCCTGGGGCAGGCAAGCTTTCTCCAGCACCAACGGGCTGGCCGCATTTCCGTAGAGGTAAGGGATCCCACGGGAACGCAGGTGTTGGATCACCCGTTCTGATTGATCAATGACCAAGAGGGGGTGACGACGGGCTTCGAGAATGCGCACAATGTCTTGCCCCACCTGCCCATAGCCGCACACCACCACGTGCCCCTGTTGAGGAGCATCGGGGGCCAAAGCGCGGGGCCGCTCGCCCGATTCCAACCAGCGGGCCAAGAAGGGGATCCCGTGTAGCCCGGAAAACAGTCGAGGAGCGCCCCTCAGCAGAAAGGGAGTGAGCAGAAGGGTAACGGCTGTGGTGCTGACAATCAACAAATAGATCTGCCGCGACACCAATCCCAAAGCCTGCCCCTCGCTGGCCAGCACAAAGGAGAATTCGCCGATTTGCGATAGGCCCAGCCCCACCACCACCGCTGCCGGCAGAGCGTAGCCAAACAGCCGCGCCAAGGGAGCCACGATGCAAAACTTGCCCACCATCACCAGACCCACCAGCCCCAGGATCAGCAACAGATGGCCGAGGATAAAGCTGGGATCGATGAGCATGCCGATGGCCGCAAAAAAGAGAGCAGCAAACACATCTCGCAAAGGCTCTACATAGTCCAGGGTTTGGTCGGCGTATTCCACCTCCGAGATCATCAGCCCGGCAATGAAGGCCCCAATCTCGCTGGAAATGCCCAGCCGCTCCGTCAACAGGGCAATCCCCACGCAGAGGCTGATCACCCCCAGCAAAAACACCTCTTTGCTCTCCTGCTGAGCCAAAAGCCGCAAGAAGGCCGGAACGAGCCAAATGCCACTCACCACTGCCCCCAGCCCCACCAGGCCAATTTCCGCTACCGACTTGACCAGGGATCCCGCCAGCTCCGGCAGGGGAGAGTCCAAAGCCGGCAACACCGCCAACATCAGCCCCACCGCCAAATCTTGCACAATCAGGATCCCCAGCATGGCCTGGGCTTGGGGAGTGCCCATTTGGTTGGTCTCAGTGAGACTTTTCAGCACCACGGCAGTCGAGGACAAGGAGAGCACGGCCCCCAAAAAGATCCCTTGCACCGGCGTCAACCAGCCGCTGACCACCGCCAGCACCGCCGTGATCAAAATCGTCAGGCCAATTTGCAAAATGCCTCCGCCAACGGCGATCCCCCGCACTTTGCGCAATTCTTTCAGGGAAAACTCCACCCCCAAGGTGAACAGCAAAAAGGTCACCCCAAACTGGGCCAAGGTTTCCACCTGAACCAACTCTTTGATCCACCCCAACCCGGTTGGCCCCACCAAGATCCCGGCCAGTAAGTAGCCGAGCAACACCGGCTGCCTCAGCAGCGAAGCCAAGAATCCACCTGCTGCCGCTGCCGCCAATACCGTCACAATGTCCAAAATCAGACGAAAGTCTTCCTGCACAGGGCACTCACCGAGGAATGTGAACTTTTGTAGCCAATCCTGAGGATTCTTCCACGATAATGCTTCCTCTGGCATCTCGGACAGAGCGAAGAACTCGGCTTCAAGCTCTGCACCCTGCTGCCCCCGAGGATCCCGGCTGGCCCAGCCCGGATTCAGATCCAGCCTGGATTCAGAGGAAGCTGGACGGAAACTCAGTGGAAATTTTTGTTAAAAGTTGCTGACAACACCCCAAAACCGTAGCTTATAATACAGAACGTAGATAGAAATCGTTCATCCTCTCGCGTGCTGGGCGGCTCATCATGGGTAGAGCGACATCGCAGCCAGAGGACGGAAGTAGGGAGAGATCCCGAAGGAACGCGCCTCAACTCTTCTGGTAACCGTGGGGCTTCTCTTGGGAGAAGGCGAACGGATGAAAACTCAACTCATTTGGAGGCGAAGATCATGGAACTCTTTTACCGTGGCGTCGATTACACCCCCTCTTCTGCAACAGCGGCGGTTTCTCCCGGCAAAGTGGGGGGTCGTTACCGGGGGCTGGACTGGCGGTTCCGCCATCTGACCAAGCCGGTGGTTTTGCCCACCAACCTTGACCTGCTCTATCGAGGTGTGGCTTATCATCCCAAGGCGGTCGAAGGATCGGCTCAACCCGTTCAGACGGCAGAGGCATCTGCCCCGGTGGCTGCTGCTGGCCGTTCTCACCTCTTGGACGACCTGTCTCGCCGCTTGATGATGAGCCATCAACGTTTGATTCGGATTCGTCAGCAATCCATGCTGATCCGCGGTACAGAGCAGATTGGCCTGCATGTCAACGTGCGCAACTTCTGGAACCGCATCCAAGGAAAAGTGCATCCCACCTTCCGGCTCAACTACGACCGTAGCCGTGTCAGCATGAGCTGATCTGCCCGTAACTGTTGATGCTCTGGCATGAGCTCAGCGAGAAGGGATCCCGGCTGGGGATCCCTTTTTGGTTTCTGGGTTGAGCTTCCTCAGGTCGATGGACGGCACAGGACGCTTCAACGCTGGCACGAGGTGCTGTTGACCAAAAGTAGCTAAGTTGCCCAAGGGATCCACAATTGAGGGGTGCTATTTCCTCGGAAAAAAACGGGATCCCATCAGGGATCCCGCTGCAGAATCGGCCACACCGCTTAGGCGTCGAAGTAAAGGGCGAACTCGTAGGGGTGAGGCCGCAGATTCATGGGGTTGATCTCGTTGTCGATCTTGTACTCGATGTAGGTCTGGATCAGATCTTCGGTGAAGACGCCTCCCTCCAGCAAGAAGGCATGATCCTTCTGCAGGTTTTCCAGGGCATCCAGCAGGGATCCAGGCGTGGAAGGGATCTTGGCCAGCTCTTCCGGCTCCAGATCGTAGATATCTTTGTCCAAGGGCTCGCCGGGATGGATCTTATTCTTGATCCCGTCCAGGCCAGCCATCAGCATGGCCGAAAAGGCGATGTAGGGGTTGCAGGTGGCATCCGGGCAGCGGAACTCCAGACGCTTGGCCTTGGGATTGTTGCCGGTCACCGGAATGCGAATGGCGGCGGAACGGTTGCCCTGGGAGTAAGCCAGGTTCACCGGCGCCTCAAAACCGGGCACCAAGCGCTTGTAGGAGTTGGTGGTGGGGTTGGTGAAGGCCAGGATCGCCGGGGCATGCTTGAGCAGGCCACCGATGTAGTAGAGAGCCGTCTCGCTCAGGTTGGCATAGGTGCCTTCGCTATAGAACAAAGGCTGACCATCCTTCCAGAGGGACTGGTGGGTGTGCATGCCAGTGCCGTTGTCGTTAAATAGGGGCTTGGGCATGAAGGTGACGGTTTTGCCGTGCTTGCGGGCCACGTTCCGGAGCACGTATTTGTAAACCATCATGTAGTCGGCAGCCGTGATCAGATCGGCAAAGCGATAGCCCAACTCCCCTTGCCCGCCGGTAGCCACCTCGTGGTGATGCTTCTCGATGGGCACCCCCAACTTGCCCATGGTCAGCAGCATCTCGGTGCGGATGTTTTGATGGGCATCGGTGGGCGGGGCCGGGAAATAGCCCTCTTTGTAGCGAGGCTTGTAGCCCAGGTTGCCACCTTTCTCCTCGCGGCCCGAGTTCCAGCGACCTTCGATGGAATCCACGAAGTAGTAGGCCGAGTTTTGGGTTTGGTCGAAACGAACATCCTCAAAGATGAAAAACTCTGCCTCCGGCCCGAAGTAGGCAGTATCGGCAATGCCCGTCGATTGCAGATAGGCAACGGCACGGGCGGCAAGGCTGCGGGGACAACGGCTATAAGGCTGGCCGGTGCGCGGCTCAACAATGCTGCAAGTTATGCTGAGGGTGGGCACCTCCAGAAAGGGATCGATCCAAGCCGTCTTGGGATCCGGCACCATGTACATGTCCGACTCGTTGATCGCTTTCCAGCCCCGGATACTGGATCCGTCAAAGGGAAGCCCCTCGGTGAAGGTTTCTTCCTTGATCATCGAGGTGTGGAAGGAAACATGCTGCCAGGTGCCAAAGATATCCACAAACTTGAGATCCACTATCTGGACGTTGTTGTCCTGGATCATCTGAAGCACTTCTTGGGGCGTGGATGCCATTACTCTCTCCTGATTGGGTTGCGGTTAAGACTGGGGGAACTGTGGCTGAAACAAATGGGATCCCAGCAGGTGATCCCCACGCTTCGACCCAGACAGGCCAAAAACGCTCACTCATCCTAGAAAGGCCAACACGGGCATTTTGTAGTTTCTGATACAAAATTGCTTTGAGCCTGGCCTTCTGACCCACTTGCTGGCTATCTCGGACACCGCTTTTTCGCTCATCGGAGTCGCTCCCCTTTCCCTGTTGGTTTTGGTCAATCCAGATGGGGTGTTGGGGATCCAGAACTTGAGCAATGGCCGCCACCCTGCCAACCTCTGGGCAGAAATAACCGGATGGGGCGGGCAAAACCCTGCCCCGGTTGCCTGAGGCGAGCGAAAATTAGGATCAGCAGGCCCCCAGCTCGCCCGGTTTGCCAAAGGGTGTTAAGCTAAAGCGTAGTCGTTATGAGTTTGACTTTTAGTCCTGTTGCAGAAGGAGAGACATCGGATGACAGAGCAAAGTCGGGTTGAGAATGTGGTGATTATCGGCTCCGGCCCTGCTGGGTTTACAGCAGCCATTTACGCTGGGCGTGCCAACCTGAAGCCGGTTGTGTTTGAGGGGTTCCAGGCGGGCGGGATCCCGGGCGGGCAACTGATGACCACCACCGAGGTGGAGAACTTTCCGGGCTTTCCCGAGGGCATCACCGGCCCCCAACTGATGAAGAACATGCGGGCTCAAGCGCAGCGGTGGGGGGCAGAACTTTACACCGAAGATGTCACCTTTGTGGATTTAAGCCAGCGGCCCTTTGTCGTCTGTTCTGACGAGCGGGAATTGCGCACCCACAGCCTGATCATCGCCACCGGGGCCACAGCCAAGCGCCTACACCTGCCGGGGGAGGAGACCTACTGGAACCGGGGCATGTCAGCTTGTGCTGTCTGCGATGGGGCTATGCCCATGTTCAGAGGGGTGGAATTGGTGGTGATCGGCGGCGGCGATACTGCCTGTGAGGAGGCCACCTACCTGACCAAGTTTGGATCCCACGTGCACATGCTGGTGCGCAGCGACAAAATGCGGGCCAGCAAGGCCATGCAGGATCGTGTTCTCAACAACCCCAAGATCACTGTGCACTGGAACACCGAGGCGGTGGAAGTGATGGGCGACGGCCTGCGCCTGACCGGGGTGAAAGTGCGGAACAACCAAACCGGCGAAATACGCGAGATGTCAGTGGGTGGCCTATTTTATGCCATTGGCCACAAGCCCAACACCGACTTGTTCAAAGGACAACTGGAACTGGATGAAGTCGGCTACATCGTCACCCGCCCGGGATCCGTGGCCACCAGTGTGGAGGGGGTGTTTGCCGCCGGCGACGTGCAGGATCACGAGTTTCGTCAGGCGATTACCGCTGCCGGCACTGGCTGTATGGCGGCCATGTTGGCAGAGCGTTGGCTCTCGGAACACGGCTTGGCCCAGGAGTATCACGTCCTTCCCCAAAGCCATCCTGAACCCAGCCCTGCTGCGACTTCTGCGGCAGAGTCTGCTGGGGATCCTGCTGTTGAGGAGGCCAGCTTTGAGGAGAATGGACAGGATGACTTAGACTTCAGCAAGACTTGCCATGAGGGGAGCTATGCCCTGCGGCGACTCTACCACGAAAGCGATCGCCTGCTCATGGTCAAGTACACCGCCCCCACCTGTGCCCCTTGTCATGCCCTCAAGCCGATCTTGAACAAGATCATCGATGAGTTCTCGGACAAGCTGCACGTGGTGGAGATCGATATTGAGAAAGATCCGGAGATTGCAGAGGCAGGGGGGGTGGCGGGCACCCCGACGGTGCAATTTTTCAAAAACAAGACGCTGGTGGCCCAGTTGGTGGGCGTTAAGCCCAAGTCCCAATATCGAGAGGTGATCCAGGCCAATTTGTGTGAGGAAAAATCCCCCTAAGGATGTTGTCCTCTCCAACCTCTGGCCCCTCTCCCCAAGGGAGAAGGGAGCTGGGCGCAGAAAACGGTTTCCCAACCGAGGCTCAGCTAGTCCGAAAAGGCACCGTGGTAGGCGGCCTGCATGGCTGCCAAAGACACCACCAGTAAGGGATCCTCTTCTGCCGTCCTTAAGAGCAGGGGATCCGCAGGGGATCCCACCTCTCCCAAAAGCTGCCACTGGCCGGCAAGCTGCGCTTCTAAGTAGGCTTCCCAAGCAGAGCGCTGGGCCGGATCCACAGAAACCAGGATGCGGCTGGATCCCTCTCCAAACAGGGCTTGATCCCAGCGCAAGGATCCAGGAGCCAGGGAGAGGGTTGCGCCGCGGCCTCCGCTCAAGCAGGCTTCTGCCAAAGCCACAGCCAATCCCCCCTCGCTGCAGTCGTGGGCAGAGCGCACCCAGCCCTGGCGGATTCCATGGCGACAGGCAGCTTGCACCCGCTTTTCCAATTCCAGATCCACTGGCGCGGGCCGGCCCGTAACTTGCTGGTGGATGACCGCCAAATACTCGCTGCCCCCCAAGCTGGTGAGGGCCTGGGATCCCAGGAGGTAAATGAGATCCCCTTCTTGCTGCCACCCCTGGCCACAGATGCATTTCAAGTCGGGAATAAGACCCACCATGCCAATGACAGGGGTAGGGTAGATAGCCTGCGATCCCTGGGGGGTGAGGGTCTCGTTGTAGAGAGAAACGTTTCCCCCCGTTACCGGCGTACCGAGGGCACGGCAGGCATCTCCAATCCCCCGACAGGCCAGGGCCAGCTGCCAGTACACCACCGGGTTTTCGGGATTGCCAAAGTTAAGGTTATCGGTAACAGCTAGGGGATCGGCCCCCACACAGGTGAGGTTGCGGGCAGCTTCCGCCACGGCTGCCTTGGCCCCCTCGTAGGGATCCAAATACACCCAGCGGCCATTGCCATCCAGGGTGGCAGCGATGGCCTTGCGGGAAGCTCGCAGGGGCGGCACCTCGCCCACGCCAAACCTTTGGGAACGGATGCGGATAACCGCCGCATCTCCCTGGCCCGGCCAAAGGACGGTGTTGTTTTGCACCTGGTGGTCGTATTGGCGATAGATCCAGGCTTTGCTGGCTAGGGTGGGGCTGGCCAAAAGCTGCAGCAGCACCTCTTTCCATGCCAGCGTTGCCTGAGCGAGGTGGATCCCCTGGCAATCACAAGGGGGTAGAGTGGCGGGATCCCATTGCCACGCTGCCTGCACGTAGGCTGGCGGCTCTGGCAACACCGGACGGACATAGACGGGGGTGTCTTCGGCCAAAGCCCGCACCGGCACCTGCACCACGCAGGATCCCTGGTGCCAGATCTCCACCAGCGGCTCGGCAATGACTTCCCCGGCCACACTAGCTTGCAAACCCCAGCGGTGGAAGATCTCCATCACCTCCGCCTCGCGGCCTTTTTGCACCACCAGCAGCATCCGCTCCTGGGATTCCGAGAGCAGGTATTCCCAGGCAGCCATGCCGCTTTCCCGCGCCGGCACTCGGTCGAGGTCAAAGCGGATCCCCACCCCTCCCTTGGCGGCCATCTCCGCGGTGGAGCAGGTGATCCCGGCTGCCCCCATATCCTGGGCAGCCACCACAGCTCCTGTGGCAAAGGCCTCCAGACAGGCCTCGATGAGGCACTTGCCCAGGAAGGGATCCCCCACCTGCACTGCCGGCCGATCCTGCTGCGCATCCTCCTTGAGCTCGGCGCTGGCAAAGCTGGCCCCGCGGATGCCATCCCGCCCGGTGGTGGCGCCCACGTACAAGACCGGGTTCCCCACCCCCCGCGCTGCCGATTTCACCACTGCCGGCGTCTCCAGCAGCCCCAGGGCCATGACGTTGACCAAGGGATTGCCGCTGTAGCAGGGATCCACGGCCACCTCGCCGCCTACGGTGGGCACCCCAACACAGTTGCCGTAGTGGGCGATCCCTTCCACCACCCTGGCCATGAGGCGGCGGTTGCGGGGATCGGTCAGCGGCCCAAAGCGCAGCGAGTTGAGGAGGGCAATGGGACGGGCGCCCAGGGTAAAGATATCCCGCAGGATCCCTCCCACGCCGGTAGCTGCCCCCTGGAAGGGCTCCACTGCCGAAGGATGGTTGTGGGACTCGATCTTAAACGCCAGCCAATCCCCCTCCCCCAGATCCACTACGCCGGCATTTTCCCCCGGCCCCACCACTACCCGCTCGCCCGTGGTGGGAAAGTTTTTCAGCAGAGGGCGGGAGTTTTTGTAGCAGCAGTGCTCTGACCACATCACCCCAAACATGGCCAGCTCGTTGGGGTTGGGATCCCGGCCCAGCTGCTGCTGGATCTGTTGATATTCCGCCGGGGAAAGGCCGTGGGCTTTTAAGTCTTCGAGAGTATAGGGCATAGTGCTGATACATTTACGCTGAACACTGCTGAACATCACTGTTCAACTATGCAGCGATAGCATTCTGTTTGTTTCCAAACAGAATGGCGGTATCCCGCAAAGCTTTGAGTAGAATACCCAAAGCGCAGTTTCCGTGTCGTCTTACTACCAATTTTCTGCTTTGCTTTGGCTACCATGTTGGCAGACTCGAAAGTAAACAGAAAGATCAACTGGTAGTAATCCGTACTGAACATACTATACATTATTTTCAGTATAGTTGAGCTTATTATTGACTAGAGTCATGCTCCAATTGCCCCTAGCTTAGGTCAACAACCCAGGGCCCAAGAGACAGGCCTGACGCTCTTCCAGTATGCGGCTTAAGGGGGGCCAGCGCTTCAGGTCGGGGTCTTGGACAATAAGCTGCTCTGCCGCTTGGCGGGCCAGCTGCAGCACCTCTTGATCCTCCATGAGGCTGGCCAGGGCAAAATCGGGTAGCCCCGACTGGCGGGTGCCCATCACCTCCCCTGGGCCGCGGAAGCGCAGATCCATCTCGGCAATGAAAAACCCGTCGTGGGACTGCTCCAGCACCTTGAGCCGCCGCAGGGCCTCCTCGCTTTTGGATCCTGTCATCAGGATGCAGTAGGCCTGGTCAGATCCCCGCCCTACCCGCCCCCGCAGTTGGTGCAGTTGGGAGAGCCCAAAGCGCTCCGCATGCTCCACCAGCATCACCGAGGCATTGGGCACATCTACCCCCACCTCCACCACCGTGGTAGAGACCAGAATATCCAGCTCCCGCCGGCGAAAGGCCGCAATGACAGCTTCCTTCTCGCTACTGGTCAAGCGCCCGTGCAGCAGGCCCACCCGAAATTGGGGGAAGACCTTTTCCTGCAGACGCTGGTGTTCCTCGATGGCAGATTTGAGATCCAGCTTCTCCGACTCTTCAATCAACGGCAGCACCACGTAGGCCTGCCGCCCTTGGGCAATTTCCCGCTCGATAAGCCGCATCACCTGCAGGCGATCCCCTGGCCGGGCCACCAGGGTGTGCACGGGCTTGCGCCCCGGCGGCAGCTCGTCAATTTGGGTAACATCCAGATCCCCATGCAGGGCCAGGGTGAGGGTGCGGGGGATGGGGGTGGCGGTCATAGTGAGCACATCGGGGTGATCCCCTTTCTGTTGCAGAGCGGCCCGCTGCTCCACGCCAAAGCGGTGCTGCTCGTCGATGACCACCAAGCCCAGGTTGCGAAACTGCACTGCCGGCTGGATGAGAGCATGGGTGCCCACCACCAAGGGCAATTCCCCGGTCTGCAACTGCCGCAGGATCTCCCGGCGCTTAGCAGGGGGCGTGGATCCAGTCAACAGTTCAACGGGCACCTGCAGCTGGCTGAGCCATTCCACCAACTTGCGGTAGTGTTGCTCGGCCAAAACCTCGGTGGGAGCCATGAGGGCCGCCTGCCAACCGGATTGAATGGCTGCCAGCACAGCTGCCACCGCCACCACGGTTTTGCCGGATCCCACATCTCCCTGCAAGAGGCGGTTCATGGGCAAGGGATCCCGCAGATCCGCTAGGATCTCGTCGATGGCCCGCTGCTGGGCAGCGGTAAGCTGAAAGGGCAGGATTTGGTAGAAGCGATCCAACAGCTCCCCTCTAGCCGGCTGGTAACGAGGTATGGCCTGAGCTTGGGCACGATAGCGGTGTCGCCGCTGCAATAGGCTTAGTTGTAGGTAGAAAAACTCATCGAACACCAGCCGCCGCCGGGCCTGGGCCAGCAGCTCTCGGGTCTCAGGAAAGTGGATCTGCTGCAGGGCAACAGGCAAGTCCAAAAGCTGCAACTGCCGCTTGAGATCCGCCGGCAAGGGATCCTCCACCAAGGCCGCCGCCGGCAAAGCCAGTTGCACCGCCTTGCGCACCAGATCGGCGGGGATCCCTTCTGAGAGAGGGTAAACTGGCAAGATCTTGCCCAGCCTGTCCAGCTCCTCGCCCTCTCCCCCCAGCACCTCCAGTTGCGGGTTATCCAGCGTTAGGCCCAACCGGCCCTTTTTGACCAGGCCGCTGGCAGCCACCAGGGCCCCCTTGGGGTATTGCCGCTCCAGGGAAGCTTGCCAACTGCGCTGGGCAAACTGCCGCCCGCTGTAGAAGCGGCTGAGGGTAATTACACCACTTTTGTCGGCAATCTTTAGGTTGAAGATGGTCAGCGAGGGATTCTTGGGGCTGGTAAAGCAACTGCAACTTTTCACCGTCCCTACAAGGGTAACGGTCTCCCCCACCTTGGCTTGGCGGATGAGCACCCGCCGGGAATAGTCCAGGTAGTCGCGGGGGAAGTAGTAGAGGGCATCCCGCACGCTGTGTAGGCCCAGTTGTGCCAGTTTCTCCGCCGACTTGGGACCAATCCCTTTGAGAAACTGCAGCGGCTGCTCCAGGCTGAGGCCGGCGGGGAGAGATGGGGAAATCGTGCTCCGCCCTGCCTCTGGGGGGGTTGTTGCTACGCCTACGGCAGGGAAACCAGAGCGCTGTGGCAACGAGGCTGCAAACGAGCCAGGTTGGTGGGAACTCGGTCGGGACAGCTCTTGCTGACGTCGGACTCGCTCCAGCCAGCGGCGGGTTTCGGCCACCAGGTGCTGGCGTTCGGGCAGCTCCAGCTCGGAATACAGGGTATAGCGGGATCCCAGTTCTTTCCATCGCCGCCGGTCATCTCCATTCAGCACCCAGTCAGAGGGGGGATCCTGTCCGAACACGCTCCCCAAAAATTGGGAGAAGGTCTGCTCTCGCCCCCGCAGGTCGGTAAACCCCACCTCTGCTTCTAGGGAAAGGGCGCGCTGAAGCCGCTGTAGATCCACCTGGCTCAAGTTGCTTGGCTGCCGGGAGTGCTCCTTATCAATCCAACTTTAGCCAACAACGGCAGGACAACCGAAGGAGCATGCCTCTAACCCCCAAAACCCTGAACTTTGCTGAATTTACTGAGCTTTAGGCGGTTTGGCAAAAGTCATTGAGAGGGATATAGTAGACC